>SLFB01000142.1 GCA_007124475.1 Vibrio sp.
ATTGAATTTTTATTTTATTGTTAGTGGTGGCAATACAATTGAGTGAATTAATTTTTGAGAACTGATCTGGGTCAATTTTTTTCATATCATGAAAGTTTATACTCAGTTCTGAAAGCAATTTACTAAGTTTGTCATTCGCTAACGTATTGTCGAAAATATAATTTTTTTATCATGACGTGCTTAATAAAGAGTTTTTAACATTTTTCTATCTTAGGAGATCTACTATGCCGGTAACCAATTTGGCTGAACTTGATGCTCTTGTAGCGCGCGTAAAAGCGGCACAAGAAGAATTTGCTACTTTTAGCCAAGAGCAGGTTGATAAAATCTTCCGCGCAGCATCACTAGCTGCTAACCAAGCTCGTATTCCTCTAGCACAGCAAGCGGTTGCTGAGTCTGGTATGGGTATTGTTGAAGATAAAGTAATCAAGAACCACTTTGCTTCTGAATTTATCTACAACAAGTATAAAGATGAGAAAACTTGTGGTGTACTTGAAGAAGATGACAACTTAGGCACTATGACTATCGCTGAGCCAGTTGGTATCATTTGTGGTATTGTTCCAACCACTAACCCGACTTCTACCGCTATCTTCAAATCACTGATCTCTCTAAAAACACGTAACGGTATTATCTTTTCACCACACCCACGTGCTAAGAACTCAACCAACGATGCAGCTAAATTAGTCCTTGATGCTGCTGTTGCTGCCGGTGCACCTAAAGATATTATTGGCTGGATTGATCAACCATCCGTTGAACTTTCTAACGCACTGATGAAGCACGATGGTATTGCGTTAATCCTTGCTACTGGTGGTCCAGGCATGGTTAAAGCAGCATACTCTTCTGGTAAGCCAGCTATCGGTGTTGGTGCTGGTAACGTTCCGGTTGTTATTGATGAAACGGCGGATATCAAGCGTGCCGTAGCGTCTATCCTAATGTCAAAAACTTTTGATAACGGCGTAGTGTGTGCTTCTGAGCAGGCAGCTATCGTTGTCAGTGACGTCTATGAAGAAGTAAAAGAACGTTTCGCTAATCACAAAGCTCACGTTTTGAGCAAAGCTGATGCAGATAAAGTACGTAAAGTTCTGTTAATTGATGGCGCTTTGAACGCGAAAATTGTTGGTCAACCTGCACCAGCTATCGCTGAAATGGCTGGCGTTAAAGTACCTGCTGATACCAAAGTACTGGTTGGTGAAGGTTTGGGTAAAGTCTCTTATGATGATGAATTTGCTCACGAAAAATTGTCGCCAACACTAGGTTTGTTCCGTGCTGACAACTTCGAAGACGCGGTTGCTCAAGCGGTGACCATGGTAGAAATTGGTGGTATTGGTCATACATCAGGCCTGTATACCAACCAAGATACCAATGCTGATCGTATTCGTTACTTCGGTGACAAAATGAAGACAGCACGTATTCTAATCAACATTCCAACCACTCACGGTGGTATTGGTGATTTGTACAACTTCAACGTAGCACCATCGCTAACTCTTGGTTGTGGTTCTTGGGGTGGTAACTCTATCTCTGAAAACGTTGGTCCTAAGCACTTAATCAACAAGAAAACTGTTGCGAAGCGAGCTGAAAACATGTTGTGGCACAAACTACCTAAGTCTATTTACTTCCGTCGCGGAAGCCTACCAATTGCCTTGAGTGACCTTGAAGGTAAGAAGCGTGCGTTCCTCGTGACTGACCGTTTCCTATTTAACAACGGTTACGCTGATGATGTTGTGTCTTTGTTGAAAGCTCAAGGTATGGAAGTACAAACTTTCTTTGATGTTGAAGCCGATCCAACGCTATCTGTGGTTAAGAAAGGTGCTGAAGCGATGCAAAGCTTCCAACCTGACGTAATCCTTGCACTTGGTGGTGGTTCACCAATGGATGCAGCTAAAATCATGTGGGTGATGTACGAGCATCCAGAAACGCATTTTGAAGAACTCGCTATGCGCTTTATGGATATCCGTAAACGTATTTATAAGTTCCCGAAAATGGGTCAAAAAGCTGAGCTAGTATGTATCACGACGACGTCTGGTACTGGTTCTGAAGTAACGCCATTTGCGGTAGTAACCGATGATAAAACAGGCGCTAAGTACCCATTAGCTGATTATGAATTGACACCTCAAATGGCGATCGTTGATGCTAACCTAGTGATGAATATGCCAAAATCACTAACAGCCTTTGGTGGTTACGATGCTGTGACTCATGCTCTAGAAGCTTATGTTTCTGTATTGGCGAATGAGTACTCAGACGGTCAAGCTCTGCAAGCACTGAAGATGCTGAAAGAGTATCTACCATCAAGCTACAAAAACGGTGCTGCAGACCCGATTGCTCGCGAAAAAGTACACAATGCTGCAACGATTGCTGGTATTGCTTTTGCTAACGCATTCTTGGGTGTGTGTCACTCAATGGCTCACAACATTGGTGCTGATTTCCATTTACCACACGGCTTGGCTAACGCGTTATTGATTTCTAACGTGGTGCGTTACAACGCTAATGACAACCCAACTAAGCAAACGGCTTTCTCTCAGTACGACCGTCCGCAAGCACGTCGTCGTTATGCAGAAGTGGCGGATCACTTAGGTCTAAGTCAAGCGGGTGACCGTACTGCACAGAAAATTGAGCGCTTATTGACTTGGTTAGAAGATCTTAAGAAAGATCTCGATATCCCAACTTCAATTCAAGCTGCTGGTGTTAATGAAGCTGATTTCCTAGCCAAACTAGATGATTTATCAGTACGTGCTTTTGATGACCAATGTACAGGTGCTAACCCTCGTTACCCATTGATCACTGAATTGAAAGAAGTATTGGTTGCTTCTTACTATGGTAAACCTTTTGTTGAAGGTGAAACCTTTGAAGGTACCACGGTTATCAAGAAAAAAGATGACCAAAAACCAGCTAAAAAGAAGTAAAGACGAGTTAATGAGAGCTTTTCGCTAGCACGAAACTCTTAATGCTAAACAAGCCCTGTTACCGTAGAAGTAACAGGGCTTTTTTTGTTTGAATCGAGAGACGTTTAACGCTGGTTTTTGCAGCAGTTTATGGCCGGTTTGTCCCTAAACTACTTGGCGTTGCAGGTCGGCAGTCCTGGCTTGATAAATCTCGACTTGCGTCGCACTTTCAGCCCTATATAATAACCACCAGCTCATAAAGCTTGACGAGTATCAAAAAAAACAAAGAGCAAGTCACACTTGCCTAAACCATAATGAGCATTTGCTATCGCTTAACAATCAATATACCCAAACAACTTGGAGTTGCAGGTAGGCGGCAAGTGAGTGAGTCCCCATGAGCATAGATAGGCTATGTGATTGTGGTGAACGAACGTAGCCAACACCCGGGGAGCTTCAAGTAGGAAGGGTATAAGCAGCAAACCTCAGTAGCCTACAATAGTATGACTTTTTTCTCAGTATGACGCTTGCGTGGTGCTGAACCCCGATTATTACCAATTATTTGAGGATAGTTATTGTGACACGCATTATTGTTGTTGGCGGAGGCGCTGGTGGGTTGGAGCTAGCGACTAAACTAGGACGCACCTTAGGCAGAAAAAAACGCGCGCAAATCACGCTGGTTGATCGTAATTCTAGCCACCTTTGGAAACCATTATTGCATGAAGTCGCCACGGGCTCGCTCGATGAAGGGGTCGATGCGTTAAGCTATCGTGCCCATGCTAAGAATCATTGTTTTGAGTTTCAGCTAGGTAGTTTAGAGTCCATTAATCGCGAGACAAAACGCATCACACTTAGTGAGCTGAAAGATGATCACGATGAATTGTTAATGCCGAAGCGCGAGTTAGAGTATGACTTATTAGTATTAGCGATTGGCTCTAAGTCCAATGACTTCAATACCCCAGGTGTCAAAGAACATTGTATTTTCCTTGATAGCCCAGAGCAAGCCCATCGTTTTCGTACCGAAATGAATAACGAGTTTTTAAAACTGCATGCTAAAAATGGTCAGGGAACGGTAGATATTGCGATTGTTGGTGCGGGGGCGACTGGGGTGGAATTATCCGCTGAGTTACATAATGCCGTGAAAGAGTTGCACAGCTATGGCTTTGGAGACTTAGATTCAAGCAAGCTTAATGTTAATTTAATTGAAGCCGGTGAGCGTATTTTACCGGCATTGCCGCCGCGTATTTCTGCTGCTGCCCACAGTGAATTAACCAAACTCGGTGTCAATGTACGTACGACCACCATGATTACTCAAGCGGACAAAGAGGGGTTAACCACTAAAGATGGTGAGAAAATCATGGCAACGATCATGGTTTGGGCGGCTGGTATTAAAGCGCCTGATTTTATGAAAGATATTGCCGGCTTAGAAACCAATCGTATCAATCAGTTGGTCGTTAAAGACACGCTACAAACCACTCGCGATGATGATATTTTTGTTATCGGTGATTTGGCTCAGTGTACGCAGTCTGATGGTAAGTTTGTGCCACCACGCGCTCAGGCAGCTCACCAAATGGCAACACAGGCATTTAAGAACATTGTCGCTAAATTAAATGGTCGTGAACTGAAACCTTACATTTATAAAGATCATGGGTCTTTAGTGTCATTAAGTCGCTTTTCAACCGTAGGAAGCTTGATGGGGAATTTGACTAAAGGGTCAATGATGGTTGAAGGGCGGATTGCTCGTGTGGTTTATATCTCATTGTACCGTATGCACCAAATGGCTCTGCACGGGGTGATAAAAACCGCGTTAATGATGTTAGTGGGAAGAATTAACCGAGTGTTGAGACCAAATCTGAAGCTGCATTAATTAATGATATAAAGAGTCGAGCCGGGGCAAGGTGCTCCGGCTTTGCCGTGATGGATATTCAATTGACACGACGGTTTATAAAGTCTGTTCACAAGCGTTTTTTTACAATACATTTTCTCACACTGAGAGTAGTCTGTTCTGTTTGACTATCGACACTATTCTTCAGGTTTGCTGTTGCGCGTATCTGATTAAATAAGAACATTAATTCCTATCCTAGTCAGGTATGAGAGTTACCTTTTACTTGTCTTTGAGTACGGATTAAGACCCTTTAATCAAAATAGGTAACTCTCAACTTTTCAAATGGAAGTGTCAGATCTAGCCGACCCCTTTGGGTCGCGTTTGTGGCTCCTTTCTACGGCGTTATCGGCTTCTCAGGTAGAGTAACTACATTTTGAAGCCTCTGTCTTGCATAAAGAAACTACAAACTGCTGAAAAAATCAGCTCGAAAGGTCAGTAGCCCCTAATGCTCAGAATAAAACCTTTTAATTCAGTTCATTAGCTCTTTGGCGTAACTTCTCATCACTGTGCATGGCTTGCGCTATTTGATTATAACTATCAACAGATAATCCTGTTTTCTCAACCGCTTTAATCATATTTTCAGTGGCCTGCTGCTGAATGATACGTGCCGTTTCTTCATCCACACCGTTATTTAATTTTTCTATTGCTTCTTTACGAATACGATCGATGACTTTACTTGATGTAATAAAATCACGTAGCTCACTGTCTGTGATAGTAATACTATGTTGTGATTGCTGTGCTGATGCATTTTGTGATGGTTGACTTTCTGCTAAAGCAGGTGACAGAAAGCTGGTCATGGTGAATGATGTCATCAAGAGTGCGAGTGATAACTTTTTCATGGTAATAAAAACTCCTAAAAGAATGAATTCAATATATTTATAGCAAGTGGTGTGCCAATATGTGGGCGTTTATTTAACTTTATGATTTTATGTGTTTTTTTTGTTTTTTGTTCAAGTTTTAGAATAATAGAAAACTATTAGTGTTTATTTTTGTTACGCAATCTGTCATGATTTTTTGAAAAATGGATACACATGAGTTCAAAGGAAAAGATGGTCAGATTGACTAAAGTCTCTTTATCGGTACGTATCTTATTGTTTGTTTTCCTACCATTATGGGGACTATCGGCTGCGTCTATTGGTATTGGAACTTATTATCTTGCGGATTTACAAACGAGTAAGCTAAAAGGCGATCTTAAGCTAATCGCCAGAGCAATTGATGTCCCTATTGGAGAGGCAATCCGCAAAGGAGATATAGAAACAGTTCAGAGAACGCTTGATGCAATTTTTGATTTAGGTCAGGTGTATGGTGCGTCTGTCTACAATCAGGATGGTCAGCGTATTGCTGCGGCTGGTATTGCTAAACGAAGCAATAAGTATAACCCTATTGCACTTGAACTGCTTGAAGTTGGACGTGATGCCAATGTCTATCAACGTCAAGCGGGCAAGCAAGTATATTCTCATTTTCTTCCTATTACCGATAAACGAGGGCAGATATCGAGCCTTGTCGAAATTACTCGTCGTGCTAGTGATTTTTCGTCTTCTATGAGTACCTTGTCATACTCGGCTTGGACTGTATGGGGCGTAATTGGCTTACTCACCTTAATCATTGTCTATTTAGGCCACTACCGAGCAGCGGGTCGTGATGTAGCCCAGTTAACGAGTACCATGGCTAAGATTGGTCAAGGCCAGTTAGGCTTACGTGCTTCTGATTCAAATACGTATGAATTATCTTCTATTGCTCTTGCTTTAAACCGAATGCTTGATGATATTGCGCTTGCACAGGAAAAAATACTGGCTCATCAAGAATATGAAACAAAGCTAAATCTGAGGTTAGAGCGAAATGAGCGGATGGCAACATTAGGACGATTCGTCGGTGGCGTGGCTCATGAGTTAGGAGCACCATTGAATGTGATTGATGGTAGAGCAAGGCGTTTATCTCGATTTATCGATAAGAATTCAGCGCTACATGAACTGACGTCGATTAGAGGACAAGTGAAGCGGCTAACTCGAATCGTTCGGCAATTATTGGATTTTTCTCGTAATAGTAACCAAAAAGAAAAAGTACTTATTTTGGATTTAGTAGTACATGCTAGAGAATCACTCAATCATGAACAAATGGAGTCATCACCCTTAATTACCATTAATGTTCCTAACCATCTGTCGGTCTTTGTTGATCCTGATCTGTTCGAATTAGCGTTAATTAACTTACTACGAAATGCAAGCCAAGCCGCTCAAGAAAACGTATTCGTTGGATATGGTGAGTCGCATGACCATTGGTGGATAACCATCAGCGATGATGGGCAAAGTATTCCCATAGATATGGACTTACCTCAGCTATTAGAGCCATTTTTCACTACAAAACCAAAAGGTCAGGGGACTGGGCTTGGTTTGGCTATTGTTAACAATATTGTGAATGATCATCATGGTGAATTAATGCTTAGACGTTCAGAGCAAGGTGGGCTCATCGTTACATTACAATTTTCAAAGGAACAATGGGTATGAATATTTTATTAGTAGAAGATGATAGTGATTTAGCGGATTTATTGTGTGAAGAGCTTGAGGGCGAGGGGTATCAGGTCACAATAGTCAACTCAGCTGAAGCAGCTTCATGTAAGTTGAATGAAATAATACCCGATGTGGTGATTTCCGACCTAAGATTACCTGATCGCAATGGTATGACATTAATACCGGAAGTTAAGGCTCTGATACCAACTCCAGCTATGTTATTAATTACAGCGTTTGGCTCGGTTAACCAAGCGGTTGATGCACTTAAAGCGGGTGCGGATGATTTTTTAACCAAACCTTTTGATATGGATCACTGTCTATTAACCGTGAAACGCCTAATTGAGCACCGAAGCTTGAAAAACCAAGCTGAAACCCGTTTCTTTCATGGCATGCTAGGTGAAAGTGCAGTGATGCAGAGCCTTTTTCGTATGATCCAAAAAATAGCGAAAACGGATGGACCTGTCTTAATACTGGGAGAAAGTGGTACTGGTAAGGAGCTAGTCGCTAAAGCGATTCATAATGAAAGTCTTAGGAAAAATGGCCCTTTTCTGGCAGTTAATTGCGCAGGTATTCCTAAAGAATTACTGGAAAGTGAATTTTTTGGACATTCAGTTGGCGCTTATACCGGGGCAAATCAATCACGATTAGGTTTGTTAAGGGAGGTCGACGGAGGTACCTTGCTTCTTGATGAAATCGGTGAAATGCCTCTTGAGTTACAAGCTAAATTATTACGTGTATTACAAGAAGGGACCATTCGACCTGTGGGCTCTGATAAGGAAATTAACGTAGATGTACGTATAGTCACGGCAACTCACCGGGATTTAGAGTCTCGTATTGCAGAGGGGCTGTTTCGACAGGATCTATTCTTTCGGCTAGAAATGTTCACATTATCTATACCACCACTTCGCGAGCGTGGTGATGATCTTACGATCCTTGCCCGGCATTTTCTTTCTACTCAGACACAAGCTGGAAAAACTAAAGCGATTCAACTGAGTAACTTAGCCTGGAAAGAACTACTGAATTATGATTTCCCGGGAAATATACGTGAGCTTAAAAATGCGATTGAAAGAGCATCAGTATTCTGTGACGGTGATGAAATTTTACCATCACACCTACCTGAACGTATTAGGAAATCGTCGAGTACTATCAAAGATAATATTTTTGACTCTTTATCTGAAGATATGCCATCGTTAAATGAGCTTCAACGGAACTATATTAAATTTATTCTTGAGAGAGTCGGGGGAAATAAAGCCAAGGCTGCTGATATATTAGGAATAACCCGACGAACTTTATATCGATGGATAGATGAAAGTCATCATAGACTGAATCTTAAGTCTTGATGTTGACATCTATGTGGTTTGCCGTCATGTTTTTATTTGCTTTATCTGTACGTTTTTATCGCGGTTATTATTGACGGACTTTGGTTACTGGGAGAACGTTTGTTCCTTGGGAATAATGGAAAGCACAACGCCGGTTTTTGCTTGCCCAGCAAAAATAAATCGATTACGAGCGAGGCATTCTTGCTGAGCGCCACAGGCGATGGCCAATTGCTGGCTGGGTAGATTTTCAGGATCACAGACAATTTCTAAGCGAGTGAGTTTTAGATCACTAAAGCTCCAGTCTACTAATGCGGTTAATGCTTGTTGAGCAATACCTTGTTGCTGGTAAGCATCCGCCACCCAATAACCCAAACTGGCCATATTGAACGTGTTTGAAAACTCATTGATGGCGACCATTCCGGCCAACTTTTGGTGTACTTTATCGAATATCGCAAACCCATAGGCTGTGGATTTGATCCAGTTTAGACGTGTAGCGAGGATAAACTGCCGTGCTTCTTGTGGGCTAAAATTAGCGTGACACCAATCTACCCATTGATGTAGGGACGGTGAGTGTTGAATCAGTTTCGCTAGCTCTGATGCATCATCAACGGAAAGTAAGCGTAATTGTAAACGTTGAGTGGTGATGACAAAGTCTGGGCTCATACTAACCCCACTGGATGCAGCTTAATGTGAATTAACAGGCGAGCAAACTAGCGCCCAGCTTCGTGGGCGCTGATTAAGCTTACTCAACGCGGCGAACCTGAATAATCATCCCCATTAAAGGATGGTCGAAATAATGGGTTTCACCACTTCGCATACGGCGCTTTTGATCAAAACGGTAGCTTTTTAAGAACGATTGCTGCTCTTTTACTGGGCTGATAGGCATAAAATGACCCTCTTGCACGCCGTTAGCCGTGTCTTTATCTTCAGCGCTATTGGCCGCTTGCTGAATCATTACTTCGCGCACTACGGGTTTTTTGAGGTCGAAATTGGCCTCGGCAAATAGAAAGTGTTGTACATAAATCTGTAAGGTCCCATCAAGCTCATGTAAAGCAGGACGAATGGCTTGCTCTGTAACCCCCTCTATCATAGATATGCTGATTTCGTCTGCCATTCGCGGAGTGCCGTCTGAGTCAAACTGATCAGAATAATCTTTGCCCGCCTGAATGCGAAAGCGCGGCGCGGCAGCTCGGCCTTGATCGCCTTGACGCCAAGCGGTATGCAGTAACACGTTAAAACCAGCATGATTACGCAAGCGCTGGCTTTGCTCAGTGAGTTGATAATCTGCTGGGTCCAGCATCATCACTCCTCGGTTTTGACGGTATTGAGCATCACTCAAATTCCCCGAACGTGAGAAATTGATCGCTGGCAGTTGTTCTGGCCAGGATTCTTGAGTGCTCTCAGCATCAACTGTGCGCTGGAAGATGATCACTTCTATATCAAATTGCCGTTGCGCTAAACTGGGCATAGCAACGAGCAAAAGCAGTAGTGGGATCAGTGTTTTCATTATTACTCCGTCAATAGTACTGGGCACGGTTTTCGCTCAATAGTGAACACAACTATACCCTTCCGACTTGAAGCCGCAGGGGTGTTGGCTACTTTCGTTCGCCCCAATCACATAGTCTATCTATGCTCATGGGGACTTACTCACTTGCCGCCTACCTGCAACTCCAAGTTGTTTGGGTATAAGTTGAGCATGCTTATGAGCTCGATGGCAATAGGTTTTGCTGAAATTCATTGAGCATATCGGTAATAAATTGAATTCTTACCTGTCTCTCTGTGAGCGGTAAGGTAAATTTCAACTTAGTTGGGCCATCCATCGCAAACTGTTTTGGTTGTGCATGCAGTAGTTTAACTAAAAACATAGGGTTAATGTCAGCATTAGGATAGAACTCAATGTAGCCTCCTTTATCATAAGCTTCAATTTTACGAATTTTCAGCGCCGCTGCTTGCAGTTTTATGCTGGCAACGGTGAGCAAGTTCAGTGTTGCATCGGGCAGTTTGCCAAAGCGATCAATTAATTCGACTTTTAATTCAAGCAATTCGTTATCATC
>SLFB01000031.1 GCA_007124475.1 Vibrio sp.
AGAATGGCGAGGACAAATTTCAGACGCTGGAAAGAAAAACTCTATTTCACGAGCAGCTGAAACTGGACTATCACTACCGTGTACAGAATTATGACGCATACTCAACGCATAATCAGATCGAATTGTACCGCATGCCGCCTCATCGGGATTTGTTTTCCCCATCAGTTCACGATAACGAGCGATCGCATCTTCACCTTCTAGCACCTGAACCATTATCGGCCCTGAAGTCATAAAAGCCTTTAGATCATTAAAAAAAGCTTTGCCTTCATGTTCTGCATAAAAACCACTGGCCTGCTGCTCGGTTAAATGAACCATTTTAGCGGCAATAATCCGCAACCCTGCACTCTCAATGCGGTGATAAATTTCACCAATTAAATTACGCTCTACCGCGTCAGGCTTAATAATCGAAAAAGTTCTTTCAAGAGCCATAAGATGTCCTTTTTAATTTTAATAGGGATTTTAGAGTAATAATTAGGCCTCGGGTATTGTCATGATTAAGTGACCGTCAGGGTATGACTTCATCATACCGTTATATACCTTTCCGACTTGAAGCTGCAGGGATGTTGGCTACGTTCGTTTGCCCCAATCATATAGTCTATCTATGCTCATTGGGACTCACTCACTTGCCGTCTACCTGCAACTCCAAGTTGTTTGGGTATAGTGGCATAAATCCGTCATACTGGTCACTTAAGCGACTAAAAGCGACCGCTGATTACTTAGCTTGTTCTAATAAAATTCTTGCCACGGTTTTTATACCCATCGCCGTAGCTCCTGCTGCCCACTTATCACTGGCTGACTTACGATAGGTACCGGCACAATCCACATGCAACCAACCTTGCTGGTAATCTTCAACAAAATAAGATAAGAAAGCAGCCGCTGTACTCGCGCCAGGCGAATAATCCCCAGAGCTAATATTGGATAAATCAGCAAAATTCGATGGTAGCATCTCGCGATGAAACTCAGCCAACGGCAGTGGCCATAGGCCTTCATGTTCTTCTTGAGCAACATTGATCGCTTGCTGACTCAGCACAGAGTCAAAGCTGAGTAATGCATGATAATCATTACCTAGCGCATTTTTGGCTGCACCAGTTAAGGTGGCGCAATCAATAATCAGTTGAGGGTTTTGCTCCGACGCATAAAGTAAACCATCAGCCAGCACCAAACGTCCCTCGGCATCGGTGTTCATGATCTCTACTGTCTTGCCATTTTTGTAGGTAATCACATCACCCAGCTTTAAAGCTCGACCAGACACCATGTTCTCAGCGCAGCACAGAATTAATTTCACACGCTTATTTAGGCCACGCATAATAGCTAACCCCAGAGCACCGGTGATGGTGCCTGCACCGCCCATATCGGCTTTCATCGATGTCATGAAATTAGATGGTTTTAAGCTATAGCCACCAGAATCAAAAGTAATGCCTTTACCAACCAAGCAAGCAAACACTGGTGCATTTTCATCACCAGTCGGATTATAATCTAGCTGCAACATAGCCGACGTGCGCTCAGAGCCGCGGCCAACAGCATAAATGCCTTCCCAGTTTTCGGTCAGTAGGTCTTTATCTTTCACAATTCGATAAGAAACTGAACTTGGGGCGAGTGATTTAATAAATTCAGCTGCCATAGTAGCTAACTGGCGTGGTGCTACTTCTTCTGCACTTTTATTAATGATATCGCGAGTCCAATCAGCGGCTTTAATACGCGCTTCTAGTTCAGATTGTGCGTCATCGGCCAACGCTTCCCAAGTTAACGCGTTTTTCTTTTTCGGATCACGATAACCTTGGTGGAAAGACCAAATAGTTTCTAAATTCCATAATGCGCCGGATAAATGCAACTCGCGTACACCTTGACCATCCAGCTTTCGAGCTGCTCGCTGAACGGTATCTAAATCGTTTTCTTTGCTAAGGTGGATTGTTGCTCCTAAATCAGAAAACGACAAAATAGCCTTTTCTCCCCACTGAGGCTGAGCAGACTCGAGACTAATAAATACTGACATCTGTGTAGACATGGTTTCTCCTTGTCCTATTTGTAGAATACCTAAACCACTTAGAGTTGCGGGTAAGCAGAAATAAACATCCATTTATGGTCATGCCTGACCACAACGAATAATCAATTTACTAATGTTATCATTTTGTCGAGTAAAAATATCGAATTGATAAAAAACGGACCACAAGGTCCGTTTTTTTTAGTTCAAAATGTTAACTAATACCGGTTTATATCACTGTAAGTAACAAGGGTACTTGAATTTCATCTCTCATGATGAATCTAACAATTTCCGTTACCGCATACTAGGTTATTGTTCCATTTGCCATAAAGGGGAACGAGCACGAAGCCCAATAACAGCATTACGAATTTGCTCAATAGCATAATCAATATCAGCTTTTGATGTAAAGCGGCCAAATGAGAAGCGAATCGAACTATGAGCTAACTCATTAGCTAGGCCAATCGCTTTTAAAACATACGATGGCTCTAGACTGGCAGACGTACAAGCACTACCAGAAGAGACCGCTAAATCCTTTAATGCCATCAATAGCGATTCACCATCCACGCCCGCAAAAGCCAGGTTTAAACTATGGGGAACTCGCTGCTCTAAATCACCATTAACCGTAACGCCTTCGAGATCCTGCAATCCGGACCAAAATCTATCGCGTAACGTTTTAGCATGCTGATAATCTTCTGCCATCTGTTGTTGCGCGATTTTAAAGGCCTCGCCCATACCAACAATTTGATGGGTAGGCAATGTACCTGAGCGAAAGCCACGTTCATGACCACCACCATGCATTTGCGCTTCTAAATAAATACGCGGTTTTCGGCGCACATATAAGGCACCAATACCTTTAGGACCATAAATCTTGTGCGCCGATAAAGAGATAAGATCAGCTTTAATCGCCTGAACATCAATGGCCACTTTACCGGCCGATTGAGCCGCATCGACATGGAAAATAATACCGCGACTACGGCACACATCGCCGATAGCAGCAATATCTTGAATAACACCAATTTCATTATTAACATGCATAATTGACACTAAGATGGTGTCGTCACGAATCATTGCCTGCAATTGGTTTAAGTCAATCAGTCCATTAGATTGAGGTTGAATATAAGTCACCTCAAAACCTTCTTGCTCAAGGCGGTGGGTAGTATCTAACACCGCCTTATGCTCTGTTTGGCAAGTTATAATGTGTTTACCTTGCTTAGCATAAAAGTGGCTAGCACCTTTAATGGCTAAGTTATTCGACTCTGTCGCCCCTGAAGTAAACACTATTTCTCGAGGATCTGCATTGATCAGCTCTGCAATTTGCTCACGAGCATTGTCTACCGCCTCTTCAGCCTGCCAGCCATAACGATGTGATCTCGAAGCGGGGTTACCAAAAGTACCATCCATGGTCAAATGCTGAATAATCTTTTCGGCAACCCGAGGATCAACCGGACAAGTTGCTGAATAATCTAAGTAAATTGGCAGTTTCATTTTTACTCCAGTGAAAGCATTACCACTATGAACGAATATCAAGTCCAAAGGAAGTCATACCAAGCGTCACTGAGTCAGGATGATTATGGCTATAGGTAGCGGATAAATTTTTCGTTTGACGATCTGAAATCTGTAACACTTCATTATCGTTCATCAACTGACCTAAGGTGATATTATTTAAAAAATCACTGATTCGATTACTTAAATCGCACCATAATGTATGCGTTAAACAGCGCACACCACCTTGACAGTTACCTTTACCTTGGCACTTAGTGGCGTCAACAGACTCATCAACCGCTGCGATCACTGTACCAATCGAAATGGTATCTGCCTCAGCGCCAAGACGATAACCGCCACCGGGACCGCGTACACTTGCAACTAACCCAGCTTTGCGTAACTTAGAAAACAACTGCTCTAGATAAGACAAAGAAATTCCTTGCCGCTCTGAAATGTCAGCAAGAGGAACTGGCGACTGTTGCGAGTTTAATGCGACATCAAGCATTGCCGTGACTGCGTATCTTCCTTTAGATGTTAATCTCATATTGCACCATATCCACATTGATAATATGGTTGGGATTTTTTCATAACCTACCATTTTAGTCAAGTATTTGACCAACTAAAATAGTCAAGTATTTAACCTTATATAAACTAAGCTTATCGGAACAGGCTAAGCTTATCGGGACAGACTGTCATATTCAATCAACTAACTAGCGAATTTTTTTCTCAATCGCGGTTAAAATTCCTCTTAGTATATTAATCTCTTGTGACTCAGGACGAGCTCGATTAAATAAACGACGTAACTTATTCATTACTTGGCCTGGCTGCTGAGTAGAAATAAATTGGCTATCCATCAGCACACATTCTAAGTGTTGATAGAATCGCTCCAATTCCTGATGCCGTGGATATTCAGCTTCTGTCGCTGCCGAAAACCCTCGCTGCTGAGCGGCTAAATAAGCAACCCGAATTTCATAACATAAAGTTTGAACCGCCATGGCCAAATTCAGTGAGCTATATTCCGGGTTAGCAGGAATAGCCACGTGATAATGACAGCGTTGTAACTCTTCGTTAGTCAATCCTGTGCGCTCGCGACCAAACACTAGCGCAACTGGATGGTTATTTGCCTCTTGCGCAAACTGCTCACCACATTGACGAGGATCGAGCATTGGCCATTCTAGCGTTCGCGAACGAGCACTCGTCCCCACCACTAACCCACAATCAGCAATGGCTTCATTGAGTGAGCTGACAATCTGAGCGTTTAGCGCAATATCACCCGCCCCAGCAGCAAGAGCTATAGCTTGCGCATCTACTTCACATTCTGGAGCAACGAGTACCATGTTTTGTAATCCCATGACTTTCATTGCACGGGCTGCTGAGCCAATATTGCCAGAGTGCGATGTTCCCACTAAAACAATTTTTACATTATTTAACATACAAACCTATAACATCTAGACAGGGTTAACCATCCGTAAGCCACTCATACAACAATAAGAGGGCTTAACAGTAGGATAAATCAACCATGACCGTATTCTAAAATTAGGAAAATAACTTTTTATATACCCAAACAACTTGGAGTTGCGGGTAGACGGCAAGTGAGTCTCTATGAGCATAAAGAAACCCTATGATTGGGGCAAAGTAGTCAACGCCCTAGCCCTGCAGCTTCAAGCAGGAAGGGTATAGTACCATATTGCTCATTGAGAACATCGATATCTTCACTCGCCATCACCTCTCCGCTAAAGAACAAAAAATAACCACTTCCTTTTTAACAAGAGTTTGATATACTGCGCTCCGCTTTTTTCGTTCTTTAACATCCGTTGGGAAAACTGTATGCATCCAATGCTAAACATCGCTATTCGCGCTGCGCGAAAAGCAGGTAATCACATTGCCAAATCTCTTGAAAACGCAGATAAAATTGAGTCAACACAAAAAGGTAATAACGACTTTGTTACTAACGTTGATAAGGAAGCTGAAGCATTAATCATAGCTATTATTCAAAGCTCTTACCCTGAGCACAGCATTATTACTGAAGAAAGCGGTCTTATCGAAGGAAAAGATAAAGACGTGCAATGGATCATCGACCCTCTGGATGGAACCAATAACTTCGTAAAGGGTTTGCCGCATTTTGCTGTATCCATCGCAGTTCGCCTTAATGGTAAAACTGAAGTGGCATGCGTTTACGACCCCATGCTAAACGAGCTATTTACTGCTCAACGTGGCGCTGGTGCTCAATTAAATAATGCTCGTATTCGCGTTAAAGGGTTAAAAGATTTACAAGGCACTATTCTTGCCACTGGTTTCCCATTTAAACAAAAGCAGCATTCAGAAGCTTACCTCAATATTCTTTCGTCTCTTTTTGTCGAATGTGCGGATTTCCGTCGTACTGGTTCAGCTGCCCTTGATCTATGTTACCTAGCGTCTAATCGTGTTGATGGCTACTTTGAACTCGGTTTGAAACCTTGGGATATGGCGGCAGGCGAACTAATTGCACGTGAAGCTGGAGCCATTTTGACGGATTTTGCTGGCAACACCAACTACATGCAATCAGGCAACATTGTGGCATCAAGCGCACGTGGTGTTAAAGCTATTTTGCAACATATTCGCGAAAACGGTAATAGTGCAATTTTAAAATAATTATCTTCATTAATTATCGTTATAAGCGCACTGAGTATAAAAAAACCGCTGATTTTCAGCGGTTTTTTATTTCATTAAATCAACAAGTAACTTTAAGGTTGCTCGTCTAATTCCGCACCTTCTTTTTCCACAGGAACTGGGATCAAGTGTTCACGATTAATACCTAGTTTCAATGCTAGAGCTGAAGCAACATAAATCGAAGAATAAGTACCAACCGTAATACCCAATAATAATGCTGTTGCAAAACCATGAATATTCGCCCCACCTTGTACAAACAAGGCGATGACCACAAAAAGAGTCGTTCCCGAGGTAATTAAGGTTCGACTTAACGTTTGTGTCACTGAGCTATTCATAATCTCAGCAGAATCACCTTTACGCATTTTGCGGAAATTTTCACGAATACGGTCGAAGACAACAATAGTATCATTGAGTGAATAACCGACAACGGTAAGAAGCGCTGCAACTATGGTTAAATCAATTTCGATCTGAAGTAATGAGAAGATCCCTAAGGTAATGATCACATCATGTGCCAGTGCCAATACAGCACCAGATGCTAATCGCCACTCAAAACGCATAGAAACATACAGCAAGATACAGATCAAAGAGGCTAAAATAGCCAAGCCCCCTGCTTCTGCTAGTTCATCACCGACGTTAGGGCCAACGAATTCAATGCGACGCATTTCAACGTTTTCCCCTGTGCCTTCTTTAATTGCATTAAGAATTTGATTACCTAGAGTTTCACCTGCCACACCATCTCGTGGACGTAGACGAACCATAACATCACGAGCAGATCCAAAGTTCTGCACCGTCGCGTCACCAAAACCACGCTCTTCTAATGCATGACGAATATGCTCGAGATTGGCTGGTTGTTCAAAACCGACTTCAATTAAAGTTCCACCGGTAAAATCGAGCCCCCAATTTAGCCATTTGGTTGATAGCGTAAAAAGAGAAGCGCCAATCATCAATAATGACAAAACAAAGGTAAACTTTGACCAACGCATAAAGTCGATCGTTTTGTCTGCTTTCAGAATTTGATACATAATGATTCCTAGCCTTAGATCGACAATTTATTAATGCGTTTCCCGCCATATAGCAGGTTAACAACACAACGAGTACCAATAATTGCCGTGAACATCGAGGTTAAAATACCTATCGACAATGTCACTGCAAACCCTTTAATGGCACCAGTACCAACCGCAAACAAAATTATTGCGGTAATTAAGGTGGTGATATTGGCATCAGCAATGGTACTAAAGGCATTCGCATAACCTTGGTGAATCGCTTGTTGAGGATTACGACCTTCCCGCAACTCTTCACGAATCCTTTCAAAAATCAGCACATTAGCATCAACTGCCATACCAACTGTCAAGACAATCCCCGCAATACCAGGCAGGGTCATAGTCGCCCCTGGAATCATCGACATAATACCTATAATCAGCACTAAGTTGGTTAATAGTGCCAAATTAGCAATTAAGCCAAAGGTGCGATAATAAAGTGCGGTAAAAATCATGACGGCGAATAGACCCCAAATACAGGCCTGTACACCCATATCGATGTTTTGCTGACCCATTGATGGACCAATGGTTCGCTCTTCAACGATAGAGATAGGAGCAATCAAAGCTCCAGCACGCAGTAACAAAGCTAAGTTTTGAGCTTCAGCCGCTGAATTAATACCCGTAATGCGGAAGTTACGCCCTAAAGCCGATTGAATCGTTGCTTGGTTAATGACTTCTTCGTGCTTTTCTAAAATAACACGTCCGTCTTCGGTTTTTTGACCACTATCGCGGTACTCAGCAAAAACGGTTGCCATTAATTGGCCAATATTATTACGGGAGAATGCCGACATTTTACTGCCGCCTTCACTGTCCAAAGAAATATTCACTTGTGGACGACCGTATTCATCAACGCTTGAACTCGCATCAGTAATACTTGAACCACCAAGAATCACTCGGCGTTTTAATACGACTGGACGACCATCACGATCAAGCTTCACTTCACTGCCAGCAGGTACTCGACCAGCCGCAGCGGCCGCGAGATCAGCCGTTGAGTCTACCTCACGAAATTCCAGAGTTGCTGTCGCGCCTAAAATTTCTTTCGCACGCGCTGTATCTTGCACACCTGGTAATTCGACGACAATACGGCTTGCCCCTTGACGTTGCACTAATGGTTCTGCGACACCAAGCTCGTTAACCCGGTTACGCAAAATCGTGATGTTTTGCTCAACGGCATAATTGCGAACTTCTTGTAGACGAGCATCGGTGAATCTAGCCACTAGTAAAAATCGGCCATCTCGCGTAGAAGCGTTGAAATTCATATCTCTATGATTCGCTTCAAGCAAACGACGAGTATCTTCCAATTGTGCGGCATCACGCAAGATCACTTCAACCGAATCACCTTGAGCACGAATAGCACGGTAACGAATACGCTCATCACGTAACTCACTACGAAACGCTTCTTCTTGCTGGCCGATCAAGCGCTCCATTGCCGCGTCCATGTCCACTTCCATAAGAAAGTGAACACCACCACGTAAATCTAGACCAAGCTTCATAGGCTCAGCGCCAATGGCCGCTAGCCAACGTGGCGTCGCTGGGGCAAGATTTAACGCAACGATTAAATCATTACCTAAAGCTTCGCTAATAATGTCGCGGGCGCTCAGCTGAGTATCAGTATCACCGAAGCGTACTAAGATAGAGCCATTTTCAAAAGCAATGGATTGATGAGAAAGATGCGCTTCATTAAGCGCCTGAGTGACAGTATCCAGCGTTGACATTTCTACAGAGGCGCCTCGCGCCCCTGTAATTTGAATAGCCGGATCTTCACCATAAAGATTAGGAAGTGCGTACAATGCGGTAATAGCAATTGCAAACACAACCATTAGGTACTTCCATAACGGATAGCGATTAAGCACAGCGAGGATCCTTTAGCTGTTTTACAAAGATTTTAGTGTCCCTTTTGGCAACACTGCTGAAACAAAGTCTTTCTTGATCACGACTTCATTATTGGTATTTAGCTCAAGTGAAATGAAATCATTCTCATCTGAAATTTTGGTAATTTTACCGACTAAGCCACCGTTAGTAAGTACTTCATCACCTTTTGCCATCGAAGCCATTAAATTTTTATGCTCTTTAACGCGTTTCGACTGTGGACGGTAGATCATAAAATAGAAAATTAATGCAAACATGCCCAGCATGATTAACATTTCAAAACCACCACCTTGAGATGCACCTTCAGATGCATGTGCAACAGAAATAAAACTCATTGAGAAACGTCCTCTAAATTATTGTTTGTAATGTTTATAGCTATGGGGTTACGCCAAGATAAATTCAAGCTCTGAATAATTCATAACCATCAATATCTCGGCATCAGTATCACGCTTGTTCAGTTTGTAAAGGCGGCACTTCACGTTGACGACGTGCGTAAAACTCCTCAACAAATTGATCAAACCGATCTTCATCTATCGCCTTACGAATACTTTCCATTAATCGTTGATAGTAACGTAAATTATGGATGGTATTGAGTCTTGCACCTAGGATTTCATTACAACGATCCAAATGGTGTAGATAGGATTTAGAATAATTTTTGCAAGTGTAACAGTCACAGTGAGGATCAAGTGCGGTGGTATCTGTTTTATGTACCGCATTACGGATCTTGATCACACCACCAGTAACAAACAAGTGGCCATTACGCGCATTTCGAGTTGGCATTACACAATCGAACATGTCAACCCCGCGGCGCACACCTTCCACCAAATCTTCTGGTTTACCCACTCCCATTAAGTAGCGAGGTTTATCTTGAGGTAACTGTGGACAAGTATGCTCCAAAATTCGGTGCATATCAGGTTTTGGTTCACCGACAGCCAGACCACCTATTGCATAACCATCAAAACCAATTTGCGTTAAGCCTTGCACAGACTCATCACGCAAATCTTCATACACACCGCCTTGCACGATACCAAATAAAGAATTAGGGTTATTGAGTTTATCAAAATGATCACGTGAGCGCTGCGCCCAACGCAATGACATCTGCATGGATTTTTTTGCTTCATCGTGTGTCGCAGGGTAAGGCGTACACTCATCAAAAATCATCACAATATCAGAGCCCAAATCTTTTTGGATCTCCATTGATTTTTCAGCATCCATAAAGATTTTGTCACCATTGACGGGATTGCGAAAATGCACCCCCTCTTCGGTAATTTTGCGAATATCACCCAAACTGAAAACTTGAAAACCACCAGAGTCAGTTAAAATCGGACCTTGCCAGTTCATAAAGTCATGCAAATCACCATGCATTTTCATCACTTCTTGACCTGGGCGAAGCCAAAGGTGAAAGGTATTACCTAACAGAATTTCAGCGCCCGTAGCTTTCACTTCTTCAGGGGTCATGCCTTTTACTGTGCCATAAGTCCCCACAGGCATAAATGCCGGTGTTTGAACGGTTCCACGTTCAAAGGTCAATTGACCTCGACGTGCATTACCATTCTTTTTTTTCAATTCAAACGTTAACTTCACAAAGCCTCCAATGTCAGAGAAACAGTCTGACG
>SLFB01000220.1 GCA_007124475.1 Vibrio sp.
AAGTAAAAACTGTCTATTTTAAAGTGCTATCGCACTTTCGCCTTATATCCCCGCCCTCGGATCGGGCGAGGGTTTACGGCGAGATTGCTAAAAGAAAAAGTAACTCATAATAATCGCATCTTCTCTACCTTGAGAAGTTGGGTAATAATCCACTCGCCGATCGAGTTCATTAAAACCGACTTGCTGGTAGAGCTGATAAGCTCGTTGATTACTCGCTCTAACTTCCAACCAAGCACTCTCAGCTTGCATCTGCTGCCCTTGGTTAATAAAGTGATCGATGAGCTGTTTACCATAGCCTTTGCCTTGCTGGTTCGGAGCGACGGCTAGATTTAACAACGTCATCTCACCGACAATATTCTGCGCATAGTAATAACCCACCAAGTGCCCATCCACCAGCATGGCTTGATGACAAGCTCCTCGGCTGGCTAAATCATTAATCGTACTTTGAGCCCAAGGGTGAGTATGAGCGTGTTGCTCAATCTGCCAGACTTGAGCTAAATGCTCATGACTGAGAGGGGAAAATTCAATGGTCATTGGTAATTACTGTCCATAAGCGCAAATCTGTCGCCATAAATCTCGTCTATGTTCAAGGCTATTTTCAACCTCAGTTAAATTGGCGGTACGAAGCACCTTAGAATTAGAGCCTAATTCTAATCTATGCTCACTATCGACCACCCATATCCATTCCACATCATTAGCCATAACTTGCCCTAATTGACTGGGAGAAACATAGGCTGCTTGCTCTAAGCTCAAATGAAAACTGTTTAATACTCGCTCTAGCCATGGTAATTGTGCCGCCAAAGGTGGCGCTTCACTCACCAGTAATAAACGGATCTGCTGATCAAGCGCTTCTTTTGATGCTGTATAACCAGCCAATCGCTGTGGATGGATCAATTGCCATTCTTGAATACCCATTGCGTGTAAATAAGATGATAGTTGCACAGAATATCCTGATAGACTGAGTGTGTTGGCGAATGGTAGCAAAGTTCAATCCACAAACCTATAGCCAGAAGCACGCGAGTCTACCTATCCCACACAACTTGTCGCTGTAGCGTCAGGTTGCCAGCGAATAGATACTTTCGCCAATGATATGACGAGTAAATTCTGGGCTATATTCCACAAGACCATGACAATCGATTAATGCCTCTTCCCACAGTGCCACAAGCTGTAGTTTATCTGAACTGGCAGGTGAAATGGTTACACCATAGCGAGCGGCATCAACAAAGCCAAAATCTTGATAATAGTCAGTATCCGTCAATACGACACAAACCGGGTATCCCAACTCCCCTAATGAAGCCAGACCCTCATGAATTAATTGGCTTGCTATGCCTTGATCGCGATAATCCTTAGCCACCGTCAATAAGGCCAATGCTTGCCAATTTCTATCTTCTCCATTTAGTGTAACGGGACTAAATAATACATATCCCACCAGCTCCCCTTGCTCATCACAAGCAACCAGAGATAACGTCCGGTGACTATTTTCTCGTACTTGTTGAACTAATTTTGCAGGTTCTGTGGTGGTAAAAGCCGAATGTAACAATCGTTCAACGGCGAGAATATCCGCTGGCGCTTCAGTTCGGATAAGCATTAACTACCTCATTCTTTATGTCAGTATGATCAATGCCTTTATGCACAAAATCTGCCAGCTGGTGAAGTAAAATTTGTAATATTTTAGGCAGTTGCTCAAGATCAACGCTATCCATCAGATTTTTTACGGCTAACCCCAGTTCTGTATCGCCCTCGATAGATAAGCGCCGCTGAAAGAATAACGTATCTGGATCTTCTTTTCTGCCCGCAATCAAAACTAAGTCATTTAAATAGCCACTAAAAACCACATCCGCTTGCACATCATTATCAGCAAGAATTAACTGTTCATCTTGATAGCTGATTAACCATTCTAGATCTAAATCATAGACAGTAATTTTAAGCCACTTATCTTCTAAAAACTCAAAATCACCATCCTCTAATGCTTCTTGAAAAACTAAGCGCAGACCATCGAGCAAAGCGCGTTTTTGTAGCGTTTTGGGCAATAAATGGACTGAAGGTCGCAAAAATGATGGTGCATGACGCACTAGATGTCGATGAATCTTGTTAATCACGTGTATTTTCCATTACCTTAAAAGATGAATAAGTTATATTAATAGATATAAAATTTAGAATACCTGTTATACATCAAAGAATTGCTATCATTAGTCATTCACGATCTATACCCAAACCACTTAGAGTTGCCGCTAAGCAGCCAGTGAATTCACCCCAAAAAAATCATAGACAGACCATATGATTGGGGGAACAACCAAAGCCAACACAGCAGTATCATCCATTAAAATAGGGATAGTGCCAAGATTCGCTAATCACGATCTTTGTTTAAAGGTTCGCCAATGATATTTACTACAGTCTTGAGTTTTCTTAATCGCTTTGTTATGAGCGTGACCCAATGTTAGATCAGGGTTTACAACAGTGGTTTACGCTTTTAACCGATAGCCACTCAATATTCAGCACTATTGTTGATAACCAACATCAATACGTGATGGTAAATCACAGCTTTGCCCAACTCATTGGTTTATCAAGCCATGAAATCATTGGTTTAAAGGATAGCGACACCTTAGGTGACGATTTTTACCAACAAATAAAACCTTACTACCTGCAAGGTTTTAGTGGTAAATCCCTGGCCTTTGATATCATTCCAACTAACCCTGATGCGATTACTGAGTATTGGCGCATTGCGGTTTCTCCCTTAACGCTCGATGACAATAAAATTGGCCCCAGCCACCTATTAGTGAACTTAGAAAATATTTCTGAGCCTTATTTACTGCAACGCTCGTTAGATGATGTAGAACAAAAATTCAGCGTATTATCCCAGTTAGTCAACCAAGGGGTGCTGATGATTGAAAACGAGCAAATATTAACCGCCAATCCACAAGCGGTGGAACTGCTGGGCTACACAAATCAAAACGAACTGCTTGGTGAACATTTTTCACGACTATTTAGTACCAACGGGCCTAGCCTTAACGACACGCCCCTACTGGCTCAGCATTTAACCACACAACCGATAACCCGCTCGCTACTGCAACCGAGTGGGAGAAAAATAGAGCTGCAATTAACCGCTCAGCCGATTCAGATGTTAGGCCAGCAAGCACAGTTGGTCGTTATCCATGCTGCTAACCAACAGGCCGAATATCCTGTCGCTCACCATTCGCACTCCTCGTCTAGCCTAGAGGGTGTGTATCATCGTGGCGCATTTTTGCAACGTTTGGATGATCTGATTGCACAGCAAACCCCCTTATTTATGCTCTATTTAGACATTGATAACTTTAAAAATATCAATGACTCATTAGGTCACAATATTGGTGATAATGTGATTCAAGAAGTTGCTCTGCGTTTGAAGCAACACCTTCCTACCAGTTGCATTATCGGTCACTTAGGGGGCGACGAATTTGCGTTTATTTATCCTTATCCGCAAACGGCAGATAACATTAGCGCATTTGCAGAAAAGATCATCAAACTCGTCAATCAACCTTTTGATTTACATCACTTTAGTAAGCGACTCGCCTGCTCGATTGGTAGTGTCGTCTATCCCGGAGATGGTAATAATGCCCGTTTATTATTACAGAACGCCGATACTGCAATGTATGAAGCTAAGCAGCAGGGACGAAACCGTTTAGTGCAATTTAACCATCATATGAATAAAGAAGCTCGAATGCGCTTATGGCTAGAAATCGAACTGCAAAAAGCTCTGCAAAATAATGGGCTAGAAGTTTGGTATCAACCTAAAGTCAATGCTAAGGATTTTAACATCAACGGCGCTGAAGCTTTAGTTCGCTGGAAGCACCCTATTGAAGGCTATATCAGTCCAGGGGCATTTATTCCTGTGGCTGAAAAATCGGGATTAATTGAGCAGCTTGGCCGCTATGTGATCAGAGAAGTATTTAAAACCGTGAAACGATGGCATCAACTTAACCTCTTACCAGGTAATGTCGCAATCAATATTTCTGCCGAGCAATTTGCTAACCCTCAGTTACTCAATTTCCTTACTCAATTACTGCGTCAAACACAATTAAACCCTAGATTGATTACTTTTGAATTAACCGAAAGTGCGATTATGAACGGTAATGAACATACATTACGTATGCTCAATGACATTAAAAAACTTGGCTTTAGCCTATCGATTGATGACTTTGGTACCGGCTACTCATCATTGGCCTACTTGGCAAAATTTCCCATTGATGAACTCAAAATTGATCGCTCTTTTGTCTGCGATCTCGAGAGCTTGCCTAAACAAGTGACTGTAATTGATAGTATTATTAAACTCGGTCAGTCGCTGAATTTATCCGTGGTAGCAGAAGGGGTCGAGACTCAACAACAAGCTCGCTTGTTATCTCATTTGAATTGCCACACCATCCAAGGTTTTCACTTTTACCGCCCTCAACCTAAAGAAGAGATTGAAGCTTTATTTTCAAAACACCGCCGCGTTGAAAGGTATTGAGCAAAGCGATAAATTACTGATTGATTTACCCAAACCTGCCTTATATCAATTCCCTGATGGTTAATTATTTTTAAACTAGGCGCTCTTTTCTAAACCATAGTAATGAGCAATGGAACTACTCTGCCCAGCGGGGAACTTGCCCGCTTTAAAAATCGCGATTGATTGTGGCGCAGATGCCGTATATCTCGGATTTAAAGATCAAACCAATGCCCGCCATTTTGCTGGGCTCAATTTTAGTGGCAACAAACTCGATAAAGCCATTATGTACGCCCATGACCGCGCAAAAAAAGTCCATGTTGCGTTAAATACTTTCGCCCACCCCGATCGTTTTGAACGTTGGACACAAGCGGTCGATACCGCGGCTCAATCTGGGGTCGATGCATTGATCATTGCCGATATCGCTTTACTCGCTTATGCAGCCGAACGCTACCCACAAATGGAGCTGCATTTATCGGTACAAGCCTCGGCCACCAATGTGGCAGCGATCGACTATTACCAGCAAAATTTCAACATTAAGCGTGTGGTATTACCCCGGGTGTTATCCATTCATCAGGTTAAACAGCTCTCGCGCAGTATAACCTCTGATGTTGAGCTGGAAGTGTTTGCCTTTGGCAGTTTATGCATCATGTCTGAAGGACGCTGCTATTTATCCTCTTACCTTACTGGGGAGTCTCCCAATACGGTTGGTGCTTGTTCGCCCGCCAAATACGTACGCTGGCAAGAAACAGAACAGGGATTAGAATCGCGCCTCAATCAGGTGTTAATTGATCGCTATCACCACGGTGAAAATGCAGGCTATCCAACCTTGTGTAAAGGTCGTTTTATCGCCAACAGTATGGCATCAACGACTCCTTACCATGCACTTGAAGAGCCGACCAGTTTAAATACGCTGTCCATGTTACCTGAGCTTTTTGCAGCCAAGGTGGCGTCTGTCAAAATTGAAGGCCGTCAACGCAGCCCTGCTTACGTTGAACAAGTAACCAAAACCTGGCGTGCCGCCATCGACAGTTACTTAGCCGCCCCTGATCAATATCAAGTCAAAGATGAGTGGGACCGATGCTTAGCTAATGTGTCCGAGGGCAGACAAACTACGCTTGGTGCTTATCACAGACAATGGCAATAATAGGAAAGGTCAATGATGAAATACGCCTTAGGTCCGCTACTCTACTATTGGCCCAAGACACAGGTGGAGCACTTTTATCAACTTGCTTGCAATAGTGAGGCTGATATTGTCTACCTCGGCGAAACCGTTTGTTCTAAACGACGAGCCATGAAGTCTGATGACTGGCTAGATTTAGCCAAACAACTCGCCGCTGAAGGAAAAGAGGTAGTACTTTCCACCATGGCTCTGCTAGAAGCCCCTAGCGAAGTCCAGTTGATGAAAAAATACATTGATAATGGTGAGTTTACCATTGAAGCCAATGACATAGCCGCTATCCAACTCGCCCATCAGCAAAAAATACCTTTTGTGGTTGGGCCTGCAATCAATTGTTATAACGCTTATGTATTAAAACGCTTTTTGCAGCAGGGGATGATTCGTTGGTGTATGCCAGTAGAACTCTCTCGTGACTGGTTAGTCAACATTAGCCAGCAATGTGCTGAGTTAAATATCACTGGCCGCTTTAGTACTGAAGTCTTTGCCCATGGTTATCTGCCTTTAGCCTACTCAGCCCGATGCTTTACCGCCCGAGCGGAGAACCTCGCTAAAGATCAATGCCAAACTTGCTGCATTAATTATCCGACCGGGATTCAAGTCAGTAGCCAAGAGGGACAAGCCATCTTTAATCTCAATGGTATCCAAACGCAATCGGGCTATTGTTATAACCTCATTAATGAATTGCCCAGCATGCAAGGATTGGTTGATGTCGTTCGCATCAGCCCCTTAAATACCGACAGCCTGTCTGTAATTACTGATTTTAAACACAGCGCAGCAACCAAAGTGAGCCATCCACTCGCCGAGCATGAATGTAATGGCTACTGGCATCAATTACCTGGACTCGATGTCTGTTATTCATGATTGATGTCTAGGGTCTGTTGACCCTAAAAGCAATGATTAATTATAAGCAAGGGTTAATTAGAAGTAAGCGTTAATGACAAGTCACCTTTAATGACAAACCATCGTTGATGACAAACCACCGTTTTTAATCAACGATGGTTTTTGCGTGAGCGATTCTCTCTTCTCGCAAATGATGGTAAATACGCCCAAGCTCGATAAATGCATAACGGTGCTCAACAAATTCATACACATTACCGGCTAGCGCTAACTTATATAAAGCGATCGCTTGCGAAAAATCACCTTGCATTTGATAACGCTTAGCAAGATAAAAATAAGTTTCTGTTAATTGCTGTGCCAACTGAGCATTATTATTAACATTGGTTAGTAATGCCTGAAACACTTCGCGCTCTGGGATCTGATCCAGCATTAAACCAACCAGTGCCCAACCCCATTGCTCATCGTGCTGCTGATAACGCATGAGTAACTGCTGTGTCGCTTGTTGTGGATCGATTTCTGACTGAATAATATACCACCACAGCGCACGAAAAGGGTCACTCTGATCTTGTTGATAATAATCTTGCATATCTTGCAAAGCTAACTCTGTTCGACCGCCATAATAGAGGGCAATGGCCCGTTGCTGTAATGCATATGGATGGGCAGGGTCTAACTCCAGGGCTGAATCAAATGCTTCATACGCGGCATCAAACTCCCCCGCCTCGGTATAATAAACACCGAGCAAATTAAAAATATCCGCCTGAGCTGGGTTAATCGCGAGTGATTGATTAAAATCCAAACGAGCTAAATTACGTAATCCAATATTGTCGTATGCATTTCCTCGTTCATACAACATTTTGGCACGTACGTTTTCTTCTAACTCTGTACGTTGAAGTAATTGGCTCAAGCGCGCAATTTGCACTTCTTGTTCTAGGCTTGTCTGCAGCGGAATCGCCATGGGGGGATAAACCCAATGTGTATTTTGTGAGTCATTATTAACAGCACATCCCGCTAAACTAAACAGCATAATGCTAAACCAAATCTTTTGAAGCCATCTCACAACGTTATACTCCTGTACCGCGTTCATAAAAAAGGGAGCCAATCAGCTCCCTTTATAACACGCTTTAGGTTAGGAAAGCGAAAACAGTTATTTCACTAACCTAAAATCCATCATTATTCTGCTGCTGGCGCAGCACTATCTTCAGCGGCTTTTTCTACCGCTTCTTTCATGCTAAGACGAACACGGCCTTGGCGATCAATTTCTAGTACTTTAACTTGTACTTCTTGACCTTCCGCTAGTACATCTGACACTTTTTCAATTCGCTTATCAGCAATCTGAGAAATATGGACTAACCCATCTTTACCAGGAAGAATCGTGACAAAAGCGCCAAAATCAGCAAGACGTGCTACTTTACCAGTATAGATCTTACCCACTTCAACTTCAGCGGTGATCTGCATAATGCGACGAATCGCTTCTTGTGCTTGATCGCCATCAGTGGCGGCAATTTTGATTGTACCATCGTCTTCGATTTCAATTGTGGTACCCGTTTCTTCGGTCAACATACGGATAACCGCACCACCTTTACCAATCACATCTTTGATCTTTTCAGAGCTGATCTTCATGGTATGGATACGTGGAGCAAATTCTGAAATCTCATCACGAGCACCAGCAATCGCTTGGTCCATTACTGACAAAATGTGTAAACGAGCGCCTTTTGCTTGATTAAGAGCGATCTGCATGATTTCTTTAGTGATACCTTCAATTTTGATATCCATCTGCAGTGCAGTCACGCCATTTGAAGTACCTGCTACTTTAAAGTCCATGTCACCCAAATGATCTTCATCACCAAGAATATCAGAAAGAACGACAAAGTTTTCTTCTTCTTTAACAAGCCCCATAGCAATACCAGCAACCGATGCTTTAATTGGTACGCCTGCATCCATAAGTGCTAACGATGAACCACACACTGAAGCCATTGACGATGAACCGTTTGATTCAGTGATTTCAGAAACAACACGAACCGTGTAAGGGAATTCGTCCACTGATGGCATTACAGCAGCAATACCACGTTTTGCTAACCGGCCATGACCAATCTCACGACGCTTAGGCGAACCAACAAAGCCCGTCTCACCAACACAGTAAGGAGGGAAGTTGTAGTGGAATAAGAAGTGATCTTTTTTCTCGCCCGTTAACTCGTCAATGATCTGTGCATCACGTTGAGTACCTAACGTCGCGCTGACTAACGCCTGTGTTTCACCACGAGTGAATAAAGCACTACCATGAGTACGAGGAAGTACACCAGTACGTACATCTAGGGCACGTACCATGTCTTTCTCACGGCCATCAATTCGTTTCTCACCAGCAATGATGCGACCACGTACCACTTGTTTTTCAAGAGCACCAAGCATCTTCTTAAGATCCATGACATCAAGCGTGTCATCTTCACCTAATAAGCTTTCGATCACTGAAGCTTTAATTTGGTTAACTTGCTCATAACGAGCCATTTTTTCAGTGATTTGATAAGCCTCCGTCAAACGAGCTTCTGCCAATTGAGCAATCTGCTCTTTCAACGTTAGGTTTTCTTGTGGCGCAGTCCATTCCCATGCAGGAGTGGCAACTTCAGCGGCAAATTCGTTGATCGCATTGATCACTACTTGCTGCTGATCGTGACCATAAACCACCGCAGCAAGCATCTCTTCTTCAGTCAGAATATCAGCTTCAGATTCAACCATTAATACCGCGCCTTCAGTACCTGCCACCACTAAGTCAAGGCGAGACTTGTCTAGCTCTTTCGGGCTAGGGTTAAGTACTAGCTGGCCATCAATATGACCGACACGCGCAGCACCAATTGGGCCATTGAATGGAATACCAGAAATCGCTAACGCCGCTGAAGTACCAATCATGGTGATAATATCAGGTTGCACGTTTGGATTTACCGAGACTACCGTAGCAATAACTTGTACTTCGTTGGTGAATGCATCTGGGAAAAGCGGACGAATTGGACGGTCAATTAAGCGCGCGGTTAAGGTTTCGTTCTCTGACGGACGTCCTTCACGCTTGAAGAATCCACCAGGGATCTTACCAGCAGCGTAAGTACGCTCTTGGTAGTTAACCGTCAATGGGAAGAAATCTTGTCCTGGTACTGCTTCTTTTTTACCAACCACAGAAACAAACACTGCCGTGTCGTCCATCGTTGCCATCACAGCAGCGGTTGCTTGACGAGCAATAACGCCAGTTTCTAGAGTGATAGTGTGATTTCCATATTGGAAACTTTTAACTACTGGTTTTTCAAACATTAAGTCTTTCCTTGTCTAGGTAAACCTAGATAAATTAAATAAAACTCAAAGCACTACCAATCGCGACTAGTAGAAAAAGACTAAGGGAGCAATCTTTTTCTAATAGCCGCGACCTGCTGGTCGACTGTGGTGACTGTAATGCAATGAGAGGGTTCAAATCTAATGTAACAATCAAATCTTAATTAGACGATACCTAGTATAAACCAGTTCGTTTAAGATTTACTAAGCTTAGATAATAAAAAAGGGGCTAATGCCCCTTTTTTATACAAACTGAACTATGCAGTCACTGATTAGCGACGTAGGCCTAGACGTTTGATTAGGTCTTGGTAGCGTCCTAGATCTTTACCTTTTAGGTAATCTAGAAGTTTACGACGGCTTGAAACCATGCGTAATAGACCACGGCGGCTGTGGTGATCGCCTTTGTGCGCTTTAAAGTGACCTTGCAGGTGGTTGATAGAAGCCGTTAGAAGTGCAACTTGAACTTCTGGTGAACCTGTATCGCCTTCAGCACGTGCGTATTCAGCAACGATTGCTGCTTTAGTTTCTGCATTCAGAGACATAATTCTCTCCTAAGAGTTAAGGGTAATAATTGTGTCAGCCAATCTCTGATTCAGCCGACACGCGAAGCGGCGATTATAGGCAATAAGCTGATTGGACACAAGTAGAAACTCATGGCTATCAATAGACTTATTGTGGATAGACTACAAGTCGTTTAGGTGCCACTTTTCCATCTTGGTCAATATGCCCAACACCGAGAAAACGCTTGTACTCGCCTTCGGTCATTCTCACCAAACCTTGGGTGGG
>SLFB01000265.1 GCA_007124475.1 Vibrio sp.
CACAGGCCAGCCTACGGCTGTTCAAATTTGTTCCAGACAAATTTGTCACTCACTTGCCGCCTACCTGCAACTCCAAGTTGTTTGGGTATAATACCTTTTATTTAATCTGTACAACAGGGTGAGATTTAATCGCAAACAATGGAGTTGTTGATGGGTTAAGCGTTAAAGCTGGTACTTGGTGACACAAAAAAGCCGCTTATCAGTGAAGATAAACGGCAAGTGGGGGAATACTCATCTGCTCAAACAGTCGCTATGTTGTAGTATTTGAGGTTAATCAGGAGCCTTAATACTGGTATCCACTGACGACTTGAAGCTGCAGCTGTCTAGCTACAGAACTAAGTCGTTTTTGGATAACACATTCAACTTTGTTTGAGGCAGCTGATTTATTGTTATTATGTTGTGGAGCTGGTAAACCTAGCCAGGTTATACAGGGTAAGTCTTGTAGCGTACTCCCATCATTTGTTCCATACAGTGGATGACTTGGCAGCTATAGCCAAATTCATTGTCATACCATACGTATAAAACACAGCGACTATCTTGGGCAATGGTTGCCGCGCCATCGACGACCCCTGTATGGCGTGAACCGACTAAGTCACTAGAAACAATTTCTGTTGAGTCGGTATAATCGACTTGTGCAGAAAGTGGAGAATGGGTGGCAATTTGTCTGAGGTACTGATTCAATTCTTCTTTATTGGTTTCTTTGGCAAGATTTAAGTTTGCGACCACCATTGAAACATTGGGAGTCGGAACTCGAATTGAATTGCCCGTCAGTTTACCGGCAAGCTCAGGTAAGGCTTTAGCAACCGCTTTTGCGGCACCGGTTGAAGTAAGAACCATATTGAGCGAGGCGGATCGCCCACGTCGTTCACCTTTGTGGAAGTTATCAATCAAATTTTGATCGTTGGTATAAGAATGGACGGTTTCAATATGTCCAGATAGTACGCCATATTGGTCGTGCATGGCTTTTAGAATTGGCGTAATCGCATTCGTTGTACAACTTGCCGCCGAGATGATCGTATCGTCAGCGGTAATAACCGATTCATTGACACCAAATACAACGTTTTTGATCTCTCCTTTTCCAGGGGCGGTAAGTAGCACTTTACTTGTCCCTGGTGCGTGCAAGTGGCGACTTAACCCCTCACTGTCGCGCCATACACCAGTATTATCGACAACCAGTGCATCTTGAATGCCATATTGAGAATAATCAACATCTTGTGGTGAGTCGGCATAAATAAATTGAATATAATTGCCATTAGCAATCAGAGCTTTACGCTCGTTATCAATAATAATGCTACCGTTAAATTGGCCATGAACGGAATCTCTACGTAATAAATTCGCTCGCTTATCTAAATCACCGTCTTTACCGCCACGTACTACAATGGCTCGTAAACGTAATGGATAGCCAGGTCCGCTTTTCTCTATTAATAGGCGCGCAAGCAAGCGACCAATTCGGCCAAAGCCATATAACACCACATCTTTAGGCTGGTTCATCGGTTGACCGTTAATGACTTCAGCAAGCGCAGTATGTAGGTAGTCTTCCATCGCTTTTGAGTCGTCATAATGACTCCAATAACGGTGAGCAAGTTGGCCAATATCGACTTTACAAGGGGATAGAGTCATGGTTACCAATGATTCAAGCAAAGGCATCGTTTGTTCAAGAGACAGATCTTGACCAATGTAACGGCTAGCAATTTTATGAGCTTTGATGATATCGATGGTTGTCGCATTGATCATGGTTTTACCAAACAGCAATATCTCCACGCCAGCTTGGCGATAAAGTTTTCCAATTAACGGAGACATGGACTCGGCAATCGTTTGGCTCACTTGCCAATCAAGATGGTGTTTTTCTGGGCTCATATTGATTTAAGACCTTTTTTTTATTACGTAGGGACTAAGAGTCATTTCTACTTTTACCAGTAGAAATGACATGCTCAAAAATCACAATTTTTATTGTGTTTATTTTTGAGCATGTTTTGTTATTGGATTGTGTTGCTATTGTAAATCGTGCGCGGTTATTCTGCTAGAAAAAATAATGGCGATATATTAAGCTGTTTTGGGTGGGCTATTTGTCTATTCTGTTGTTTTTATTGGCTTTATCTAACTTGACAAAAATTTTTACGTTAACTTATTTTGCGAAGATACTGAAAGATATCAACTTTTTTTGTAACAAAAGTGTAATTGTTGTTGTGGTTAGTGATTAATGTCACGAGAGATGCCTTTTTATACCCAAACCACTTGAAGTTGCAGGTAGGCGTTAAGTGAGTTCATCTCCATGAGCATAGGCAAACTATGTGATTGGAGTTAACGAACCTAGCTTCCACCGCTGCAGCTTCAAGTGAGTATAAAGATAATATTAATCTTCTTTGGCCGATACTTGAACCATAGCAGGAAGTTCATTAAGAGGGAGCCAGTTTACTTTGACTCCCGCTTGTAAAAACATGTCTTGGCTTACCTTTATCTTATCTCCCCAACGAGATAAAAAGTCAGCAGATTGTTCTGGACAATGAACCGCTGAAATGCCGGTTTGGATAATTTTGGCGGCACAGTTTGGACAAGGAAAATGGGTGACATAAATTTCACACCCATCCAAATCACGCTTAGCGAATAAAATCGCATTTTCTTCAGCATGTAGAGTTTTTAAGTATTTCATATCTCGATCATCAGTATTAGCGCTGTCAGAGATACCATGCGGATAACCATTAAATCCAACAGAGATAATGCGATTATGCTTTGTGATAACAGCGC
>SLFB01000332.1 GCA_007124475.1 Vibrio sp.
ACTGCACGTAAGCACATCACTGCTGGTGCGAAGAAAGTGGTTCTAACTGGTCCTTCAAAAGACAAGACGCCAATGTTCGTAATGGGCGTTAACCACAACAGCTACGCTGGTCAAGACATCGTTTCTAACGCTTCTTGTACTACTAACTGTCTAGCGCCTATCGCTAAAGTACTAAACGACAAGTTTGGTATCGTGTCTGGCCTAATGACCACTGTTCACGCAACGACAGCGACTCAAAAAACCGTTGATGGTCCTTCAGCGAAAGACTGGCGCGGTGGCCGTGGTGCTTCTCAAAACATCATCCCATCTTCAACTGGCGCTGCAAAAGCAGTAGGCGTTGTTCTTCCTGAACTAAACGGCAAACTAACTGGTATGGCTTTCCGCGTACCAACGGCTAACGTTTCTGTTGTTGACCTAACTGTTAACCTAGAGAAAGGCGCTTCTTACGCAGAAATCTGTTCAGCAATGAAAGAAGCTTCTGAAGGCGAACTAAAAGGCGTACTAGGCTACACTGAAGAAGCCGTTGTTTCTCAAGACTTCATCGGTGAAGTACAAACTTCTGTATTCGATGCTAAAGCTGGTATCGCGCTAACTGATAACTTCGTTAAAGTTGTATCTTGGTACGATAACGAAATCGGTTACTCAAACAAAGTTCTAGACCTAATCGCTCACATCTCTAAATAATGTAACGATTAGCGAAGTCATTCGTTGAGAAAAAGGCGGCCATTGTGTCGCCTTTTTTTTATTATACCCAAACAACTTGGAGTTGCAGGTAGGCGGCAAGAGAGTGACAAATTTGTCTGGAACAAATTTGAACAGCCGTAGGCTGGCCTTTGGTGAGAGCCACGGATGGCTCTCATAATCCCCATGAGCATAAGTAGACTATGTGATTGGGGCGAACGAACGTAGTTAGCACCCCTGCATGCTGCTAACTTAACGGGCAATATTTGGATCTAGTGGGCTCACATAACCTGAAGGTTTGAGGGCTAGTACGTCACAGTTTATTTTATCAATCACCTGCTCAGCAGTATTACCAATAAACACCGCGGATAAGCCGGTACGGCCGGTTGTTCCGAGAATCACCATTGCTGCATTGAGTGTTTGTGCTGTTTTGGGAATGATATCTTCCGGTAAACCTTGCTCGACAATGGTCTGCTCTTCAGCGAGGCCATGTTTTTGACGTAGAGCTTTCATTGCGGTGAGGTGATGACCACGTACTGCATCGGTATAAGTTGTGGGGTCAAACTCAGGTAACTCAATAGTAATGTTAGCAGGCGTTACAGGATAAGCATTAACAAGATAGGGCGTGGCTTGTAAACGCTCGGTAAGATTTAATAACTGCTCAACGATTAAATCGTTCAATTGTTGATGCGTTTCAACTTCAGATCCCACATGCACGGAAGCAACAATGTTAGCATTCGCAGGCCAGTGGCTATGTTTGACAAGAAGCACCGGAGTCGGGCATTTACGCAATAGGTGCCAGTCAGTAGGAGTAAAAATAACCGACTCTAAAACATCGTGTTTATGAGTGCCTTTGATTAAAATATCATGCTGACCATAAAACACTTCGCCGATAATCGCTTCGTAAGGACGGTTATGCCAGACGACTTTAACATCAAAAGCGATATCCGGTTTTAGATAAGGTTTGGCTATCTCATGCATCCATTCTTCACGTTGTTGGATCACGCTTCTGCGCATAGCGTCACGCTCTTCGATAGAAAGCATAGAAGTCATGTCGTAAGAAAAATCATAAATCGACATGAAAAGAGTGATATGACTCGGTGAGTGACTTTGTTCGGCTAGCTGGATAGCTCGGGCTAAAGCCGGTTGCTGATCATGGTTAATATCCGCAACGACTAAAATTTTGCTGTAGATACTCATGTTAAACTCCTTGGTTAGGCAGGAGGTCAATGGATTACAGACCTTAACAACTACTGTATCTCAGTTGCGTTAATTTTTTTAGTAACTTTATGAGATTTTTAAGAAAAGTATGATGCAGTTCATCAAAGGACTGCATCATAACACATCAATCTACTGGGTTGATTTAGAGACCCCAGCTAGCTCCATCAAAGTATCGTGATCTAGGATGGTGATATATTTCCCTTTTACGCTAAGAATCTCGGATTTTTGGAAGCGTCCCAGTAAACGGCTGATGGTTTCAACGGTTAAACCAAGATAGTTGCCAATGTCACCACGGGTCATAGTTAGACGAAACTCTCTTGGGCTGAAACCTCGTTGAGAGAAACGAGTTGACAAGTTATATAAAAATGCAGCTAGACGTTCTTCGGCATTTTTCTTCGACAGCAGAAGAATCATCTCTTGGTCGCCTTTGATTTCATTACTCATTAAGCGCATAATTTGCTGGCGTAGCTTAGGCATTTTACCTGATAGGTCGTCAAGGATCTCATAAGGTATTTCACAAACCATAGAGGTTTCTAATGCTTGCGCAAAGCTAGGGTGGGCATCGCCAGTAATCGCATCGAAGCCAACCAAGTCGCCAGCGAGATGAAATGCTGTAATCTGTTCATCACCTTGCTCAGTGATGGTGTAACTTTTTATCGTGCCAGATCGAATGGCATAAAGAGAGCGTAATTCGTCTCCAGCTTTAAAGAGGGCTTGACCTTTTTGAATAGGTTTTTTGCGCTCGATAATTTGATCAAGCTGATCCAACTCTGATTCATTCAAGGTAAAAGGGATGCAGAGCTGACTGATACTACAGTCTTGACAATGTATGGCGCAGCCACCTGATTGAACACGCTTCGCAGCAGGCTTTTCAGAAATCATAACAACCTTTCACTAAATTGATATACATCAATAATATTAGCATTCATTAGAGCTAAAGGATAGTGATCCCGTCATGAGTTCTATGCGTTATCAACCATGAAACTGATAAATTCAGTTTTATCTCTTACTTCAGTTATCAGTCTCTGTACAAAACAGGTTATATACCCTTCCGACTTGAAGCTGCAGGGGTGTTGGCTACGTTCGTTCACCCCAATCACATAGACTATCTATGCTCATGGGGACTCACTCACTTGCCGCCTACCTGCAACTCCAAGTTGTTTGGTTATACCGAAACCTCTTGAAATTATAAGTAGCTAGCCACAATAACATAGACAAGCGATGTTATTAGAAGAAACGAGGGGGCTAACACTCCGCTGCTTCAATTGAAAGACTGTCGAGGCATAGAGGATAAAGTGAAATAAGGTTGGTTTGGGTTTTACCGCCACTGTATTTTCATTTTTTTACGTTTATACTCGACTTATTGAAACCGTTTTAAGGAAGGTTAAATGCCGGCTGAAAAATTGACCAAGAGTAAGTTAATCCAAATTTTATTTATGCTGATGATTTTGCTTAGTGCCTTTTTCTGGCGCACTATAACTTATTACAATGAACCAGAAAATGTAGATGAAACTATGATTGAAATAAATACAAATGATAATGATAAAGTAGAAAATGCCGACCAGGATGCAAAAAAACCATAAATATTTGAATAGCGATTCAACCCATTAGTCTATAGTGGTAGTATGCTGTATTTATTGTTTCAAGTTACTCATTCATGAATTTTATAACGGCGGTTAGCCATCTTGAGAATACTGAACAAGCGATCAAATCACTTGCAACAACCATAGCCAGTGAAAGAAAGCTATCTAATGTAATTTGCTATTACACTCAAGAGTATCCCCCAGAACAAATTCATCGAGCGCTATCACATCACTTTCCAACTATCCCTTTTATTGGCTGTTCATCTTGCCAAGGTTTGATGACTGAGCATGGGTTTCATGCTGGTCCTGTTGTTGCATTAATGGGCATTTATGATCAGCAACCCTGCGCCTATGGAAATGGCTTGGTTGAGCTCAATGATAATATCGATCAAAAACAAGCCGCATATCGTGCTATTCAACAAGCATTAATACAAGCTGGACGAGTAGGAGAGATCCCTAATCTGATTCTTTTACATGCAACACCGGGTTTTGAAGAAGAATTTATTGATGTCATTGATGATACCTTTGGTACCCGAGTGCCGATTATTGGAGGCAGTGCAGCAGATAACCATATCCAAGGTCAATGGTCGATAATGACTCAAGATAGTTGGACTCAGAAGGGAATTGCCTTACAACTTTTTTTTCCGTCTATGACATTATCTGCAGGATTCAGTGCGGGGTATTCGCCAACTGAGTTTGAAGGTATTGTCACTCAAGTTAATGGTCGGTTTGTAAAAAGAATAGATGGTGAGCCCGCTGCTTGTATTTATAAAGAGTGGATCGGCGATCATTCTGGGGTCCAATTTGAAAACACTTATTTATTTGATCATGTGACTCGATTTCCGCTAGGTCGAATAGCCGGTTATATCAAGCAACAGCCTTATTATAAATTATCCCATCCAGTTCGAGTTCATACTGACGGTTCTTTGGAGCTCTTTTCAACGCTAAGGGAAGGGGAAACGATTTATCTCATGACAGGGTCTAAAAATCAGTTAATTCAACGAGCGACACAAGTCGTTCGGGATGCTAATGCGCAAAATTACCATCGCTCTAGTTTATTAGGAGCCATTTTAATTTATTGTGCAGGTGCAATGTTACGACTAGGTCAAGATATGTCGATGGTTCATCAACAATTATTGCAGCAAATGCAAGGGCAGCCGTTTATTTGTCCATTTACATTCGGTGAGCAGGGACGTTTCATTGGTGGTGAAAATGGGCACGGAAACCTGATGATCGCATCAGTTATTTTTTATGAATCAGATTAATTGATATGGAATTGCAATATAAAGAACAGCTAGCTGAGCTGTTAGTAGAATTAGAAAAAAGCAAAGACCGTGAGCAACGATTAGCTGAAGAAAATCGAGTGATTCTTAGTGCAATTTCAGCACTCAGTTTTGCTGAAAATAAATATCAAATCTTTGAAGAGCTAAAAACCGTATTGCATCGCTACATAAAATTCGATGATTTCATTGTTATCTCAAAAAGTAAATCGAGCCAAGTATTTTCCACTTTTTTGTCTTCGAATCTTGCATATCAAGGTAATGTTTGGGAATGCGGCGAAAAATTTCAACGCGTTCTCAATGGCGAATCCATGATTCTGTTTGATCCCAATAACTTGGTGGAATTTCAGCGTTTAAATCCTTTCTTACAAAATCAAATTCATTCGGTGCTAGTCACAGGGCTTCGTGCGCAAACCAGTGATTTAGTCTTACTGTTATTTGGCGCCCAAAAAGGGCAGTTTAGCTTAGAGGCCAAAGCGACTTTACAGCGTTTTAGGCCTCTGATCCAAAGAGCTATCAACGATATTGAGCATAAAGAAGAGTTACAGGCACTGGTACGCATTAAAACTCATGAATCTTATCTTGCTCAGCAGCAAGCAGAGCGAGCCAATCAGGCGAAGTCGCAATTTTTAGCCATGATGAGCCATGAGTTAAGAACGCCGCTTAATGCAGTATTGGGATTGATTGATGTATTAGGCGAGGATGCTAGTCAGGCACAACGTGAATTATTAAAACAAATTGAAAGTTCAGCTGAGCTCCTATTGGTTATTATTAACGATATCCTAGATTTATCTCAAATTGAGACAGGACACTTTAAGTTACAATGTCACTGGGTGTTGTTACACGACCAGCTACTGAATACTTTGCTCTATCATCAAAATGCTTGTTATAGCAAAGGTCTTGAATTTAGGGTTACTCACTCAATCAATGAACAACTTGAATATTGGGTCGATTCAACGCGTTTAATTCAAATTCTGATAAATATCATTGGTAATGCGATCAAATTTACTCATCAAGGTTCGATAGATGTGCGTTTGACGGCTGATAACGGTTGGCTTGTGATTCATGTACAAGATACCGGGATTGGGATTGCAAAAGAGCGAGTGGAAGCGCTATTTTCGCCATTTATACAAGCTGATAGCTCAATTACGCGTAATTATGGTGGCACAGGGCTCGGGTTAACGATTACCAAACATTTAGTAGAATTAATGGGAGGGAATATTGCTGTTGCAAGTAAAGTGGATCAAGGCAGTACTTTTACTATTTCGATTCCGATTAAATCGCGTCCGCTACAAAGTTTAGACACCAATACAGTAAGCTCCGAGTCACGCCAACTGACAGCCAATGTTAAAAATATTCTGGTCGTAGAAGACACGAAAACCAATCAAATGGTTATCGAGTTAATGTTATCGCGCATGGGTTACAATGTCACAATTGCGGATAATGGCTATCTAGCGGTGCAGTTAATGTCAGATAACAAGCACCAATTTGATATGATCTTTATGGATATTTCCATGCCTGTCATGGATGGTATTGAGGCCACCAAGATTTTAAGGCAACAAGGCATTATATTGCCGATCATCGCCTTAACAGCACACTCGATGCTTGAAGAGCACCGAGCATTTTATGAAGCAGGAATGAATGACATTGTTTTGAAACCTGTGAGAAGCCAAGATTTCAAACTGGTTTTAGCTAAATATTTACCACAAGACTAATCTTGTGGTGGTCAGGCTCTTTCTAATTGGTTTGGTATTTTCGTTGAGCAATAAAGTCAGTGAACATAACAAACACAAACAATGTAAATCATCAGCGACTGGAATTACTATAGAGTTAAATGTAATACATTAAACTCTATAGTAATTATATACTTTATGGTAAATAGCTTATGTTTAATGGACATTATACGGTAAACATAATGGGGTATGGTTCAGGGCAATTAATGGTATAAATCAGCAGACAGACTATTAAATCACACCACGACATTTAACATAATATACATAATGCGCACTCGGTAGGCGGGATGATAATCGGTGTTTACTATGTTCCTTCATTACAAGTTCACCTCTAAAGTCTCTTTTAGTCAGCTTAATCCAGACGATTTGTCAGCAACTAGAAAGATCGTTGCTGTTCAGTATGTTTTTATGGCTACTGGTGATAAATATATGGATTGTTTGTTCTGATACATGATCTGGATTAACGTGATTTTTTAGTTATCCCTGGTTGGCTTTTAAAGCCTTGATGCGGGAACACGTTTCGGATCCGTTGTTGAACTTTTTTGGGAATGCCTTTTGATAAAACCAGCTTCATAGATGTTCTTTGATGATAAACCTTAATTTGTCCGTCAAACGGTGTTGCACGTCCAATCTCTAGTAAGTGGCTTTTAAATGCTGGCGGAAAATGGCCTTTTACCTTAGTAATTTCTCCTGCGTTAACGGTAACTTTTAATACGGGTCTATCGATGGCAACTAACCAAAAAACAATAATGGCAGCAACAATAATCACATAAAGCATTTTTTACTCCTGATCCGTCAGTAATTTACTTAAATCTTCTTTGAGACTACTTACCGTTCGGCTGGCTTTCTCACTTCTTGATGCTTCACTTAATAAATACTCAATGGCATCTGATAATGTACAACCCAGCTCATTTGCCCGTAAGGATAATTTTTCCCATACACGATAATCTAGATCAATAGATTTTTTCCGTGTATGCAATTGTTCTGCATTAAAGTGCCTTTTACGCTTGGCTCGTATCGCTTGCTTGAGTTTATTTTCAAGCTCAGGTGACATATGACGCTCGATCCAATCGAGTACCAATGTGGGCTGATGCTCCAGTGCTTTTAATTCGACAATAGCATTATCAATTTCACTGCGATCTATGTAACGTGTGATCGATTGACCATCTTTCCACTTTTTTACTAAATACTGCCATTTCCAACCACATTCTAAATTTTCAAGTTGCTGATATTTCATTGTTGGCCAACCTAAATATACGTTATAGTGACAGGGTAACTCAAACTTAAGTCGCTTTCAATCATTGCTCGATACACCAACTCTATTGTCTAGCTGCGACGGTAAGTCTGTTCCAAGTTATTTGGATACAGAGAAAAAATAATAAGAATAACAAAGCTATTCGTAGATGCCGTTTTTCTATATAATTTCAGTCCTTTTAATCACTTTGATGACTCAATGACACAAGATATCTGGCGTTTAGCGACACCTCAGTATGATGATTTTAATGATCAACTCGCTCATTTTCCCCAATTACCAGCGATTCCATTTATCAATACTCAACCAAGATTGTTGCAAGCAATGGATTCTTTCGTTGCCTTGCAAGGCTTTAGTCGAGTGCTATTGGTCAATGCCCCGGATAATTCTATCTATCGCTCTTTAATTGCAGAATATCTCGCCACATCACAGCAAGCGGTAGTCAAAAAAACCGAAACGCTCGATACCAGCTTACTCTTTGGTCAAGTGTCGGCAGATAATAGTGGGCAAATACGTCAGCATATCCCTGGATTACTTGCACAAGCTGATAATGGGTATTTGATTATCTCGGCCAATTTATTATTGGCTAACCCACTCTGCTGGCCACTGTTGAAATCTGCCGTATTGGGTGAGCCGGTTACGCCGCTCAATGTAGACAAAAAATCATTATTAACCACACCGATTACTCAATCATATAACATTAAGTTGATTGTTGTCGGTGATCGTCATCAACTCGCCGATATCGACTTTTTAGATGCAGATATTCATGCCGGATTATGCTTGTTTAGTGAAATCGAGCTGGATATTAAGCTTAATCCGCAAACCATAACGACCTATTTAGGTTACTTACAATGGTTAATCCAGCGCTATCAACTCCCTAGCCTGACTACCGATACATTAAAGACTTTAATGACGGCTGGCGCTCGTTATACAGAAGATCAGCACTATGCGCCATTATGTATCATGTGGCATCGTGCCTTGTTAGAAGAGTCGAAGTTGGTCTCGAACAGCGAAGTTCTGACTCAACAAGATATCGAACAAGTGATTGAACAACGTTACTATCGAGCCTCTTATCTACCTGAACGTGCTCTAGACGATATTCTTGATGGCCAAGTGATTATTGAAACTCAAGGCGAGCAGATAGGTCAAGTCAATGGGTTAACCGTTATTGATGTACCAGGACATCCCTGCTCTTACGGTGAACCGGCACGAATTTCTTGTGTGATTCATTTCGGTGATGGTGACATTGCTGATGTGGAACGTAAAGTTGAATTAGGCGGCAATTTGCATGCTAAAGGTATGATGATTATGCAGGCCTTTGTCAGCAGCGCGCTTGATCTCGATGTACCATTACCCTTTTCTGCTTCGGTCGTTTTTGAGCAATCTTACAGTGAAGTTGATGGCGACAGTGCATCGCTAGCCGAACTATGTTCTCTGGTGAGCGCTTTGTCAGAGTACCCAATTGATCAACAAATTGCGGTTACTGGCGCTGTTGACCAATTTGGTCGAGTACAAGCAGTTGGCGGGCTTAACGAAAAAATCGAAGGTTTTTATCGAGTCTGCCAACACCATGGTTTTACTGGTCATCAAGGGGTAATTTTACCATACAGTAATCTCAAACATCTGGCCTTACACCCTGAAGTGGTAGAGAGTATTAAAAATGGCGAATTTACCATTTGGCCGGTTTCTAATGTTGATGAAGCTATCCCGATCTTGATGAACAAACCTTTTAGAGGTGATGACGAAGAAAGTGTCATTAGCAAGATCGCTGAGCGAATCGAATCTTTTGAGAAACATATCCAACCATTAGGATTGATAGATAGACTTAGAAATTGGTTTATTTAATACTGATCGGAGTTGTTTAGCGTACATGTGTTCACTAACATGCCCCTATCTAATTATGGAGTAAAACAATGCACAATAAACGAGACTCATATCAACGTGAAGATTTACTAGCCTCTAGTCGTGGTGAACTATTTGGTGAAGGCTACCCTCAGCTTCCTGCTCCTAACATGTTGATGATGGATCGGGTAACCAAAATGTCTGAAACTGAGGGCGATTTCGGAAAAGGCTTAATCTTAGCAGAATTGGATATCCACCCTGACCTATGGTTCTTCGACTGTCATTTTCCTGGTGACCCGGTAATGCCTGGGTGCTTGGGATTAGATGCGATGTGGCAATTAGTGGGCTTCTTTCTTGGTTGGGTTGGAGGCAAAGGAAAAGGCCGAGCATTAGGCGTTGGTGAAGTTAAGTTTACCGGCCAAATTTTACCAACCGCTAAAAAAGTGACTTATGAGATTCATATGAAACGCGTCGTGAATCGTAAGCTGGTAATGGGCTTAGCTGATGGCCGAGTATTAGTGGATGGTAAAGAAATTTATGTGGCAAAAGATTTAAAAGTGGGCTTGTTTCAAGACACTTCCGCTTTTTAATGATATGAAAAAATGTAAAACAGCTGTATTGGCTGTTTTATTTTACTACCAACATTTAAGTTATAGTGCACTAGAGGGTAATTGTAACTAACGTCTATAAATGCAAAAAGCCCCTTTCGGGGCTTAGATCCATGTTGTATGTGGCAAATTATTTGTAGAGACCTGAGTTTTTATCATCTCGGGCGTCACGCCAACCACCTAGCCAATATGAGCGAGCATCAGTCTGTTGATAAGGGCACTCTTCAGGAGAACGTCCGTTCAATCCTGCTTTGTATCCTTGAGATTGCGCTCTTTCCAGGCGATCACGCTTTTGTCTCTTCATAGTGCAGTCCTCATACAGTAACTTGTTTCTAACGTACAACT
>SLFB01000033.1 GCA_007124475.1 Vibrio sp.
CTCCTCGGGATGTTGAACGTTAGAGCCAGATAGATGAACAAAGGTTTCTAAATCTTTTAGTCGCGTTTGTTTGAGCATAAACGCTTTCATCGGGTCTTGCGCTAAATCGAAAGCTTGTCGTGCTGTGACTTGCTCATTAAGGTAGGGTTGTATTGCCTGATCATTAATTTCATTTAGCACTGGTGACATAATAAAAAAAGTTAAGAAAATTGCGATACCAATAATGACCTGATTAGACGGAGTTTGCTGTAGGCCCATTGCTTGACGCAAAATCGACATGACTACGACAATACGTGTGAATGAAGTCATTAAAATAACCATAGCGGGCAAAAACCCCAGCATGGTCATTAAGGCTAAAATTTGTAAGTTAATGGAGTAATCTTCACTGCCATCGGGATTGGTCGTCATAGTAAATGCAGGTATACCGCCACTACCACTACGGCTGCCTAATGCTAAAGTCCTAGAACCTGCGGCCTCCCTTTCCATTTGCGAAACAGTGATGCCCTCCGCCCCTGCAGCCGTTGCAGGAATCGTCGTTGCTAGCTCAGCTTGCGCCCATAGTGGGGAACAGAAAAACACCAGTAACAAACACAATAAAGCCATGAATGGTGCGATACGATTATGTGTGGGGCAGTAAGGATTATTATTTGTCATGTTTTCTCAGCAACTGGGTCAATTGATTAGCAAAAGGCGTCGTCTCCGGAATATCGTCAGCCAAGGGCGAATCTAATTTAGCAATCAATTGAATAGATTGAGCTGTAACGCCGATCAAAAATTGCTCTTCACCAGCCTGAACCACCATAATTCTTTCTTTCGTGCCCACGGGTATCTGACGTATGATTTGAAAACCTTTTTGCTGACCAAAAGCTTGAACTCGCATTCGCTTCATCAGCCAAGCGAGTAACAAGATAAAGGCCAATACAAATAGCAACGAACCCAAGGTGGTTGCTATATCTAACGAGCTGCCTGATGTTGCAGGAGCAGCAAAAACCATTGGCGTGAATAATGCAGCTAGCCAGCCAAGTACTCTGATCATCGCAATTTCTTAATACGCTCGGTCTGGCTGATCACATCGGTTAATCGAATACCAAACTTATCGTTAACCACAACCACTTCTCCATGAGCGATTAAGGTACCATTAACCATCACGTCCAGCGACTCACCGGCTATCCGGTCCAATTCAACCACTGAGCCTTGGTTGAGTTGTAATAAGTTTCGAATGCTGATTTTAGAGCGACCAACCTCCATTGAGATGGTAACGGGGATATCTAAAATGGCGTCTAATTTACGCCGCTCATCTTCGGTAATTGGTGGCGCGCTATCTTTTAACTCATCCAGCGGGGCTGCCAGTATTTCGTCAACATCAACCTCAGGTGCGCTAGGGTCTTCCCCCAGAGCCGCCGCCCACTCATCTGCTAGTTTTTGATCATCAGATTTTGACATGTTTACCTACTTTCATATCTGTTTAATTATGTTCTTCGTCTGCAAGTTCGTCATTTTCTAATTCAGCAATGATATCTTTACCTAAAAAAGCCAAATCCGTTTTCATTGCTTCTGGACGTTTAATTTTTTCTGAAATTTGCACCGCTAGTTTGTCACTAGAACGGCCCATTTTTACTCGATAGGTAGGCAGCTCCTCTACAAACATAATGGCATGTTCTGGCATTTTAATCGGAATAATATCGCCAGCCTGTAACTCCATCAGGTCTCGCAGAGCAATATCTTGCTCTAATAAATTCACCCGGAAATTGATTGGCACGTCCATGATCTCATCACGCAGTGCTGAGCTCCAACGCACGTCGGTTTCCATTTTATCTGATTGAACACCGGCATCGAGTAGCTCTCTAATCGGTTCAACCATCGAATATGGCATCACCATATGGAAATCGCCACCACCACCATCCACTTCAATATGAAATGAACAGACAACTATCACTTCCGTTGGACTGACGATATTGGCCATGCTCGGGTTAACTTCTGAATCCAAGTATTCAAATTCAACGCCCATGACTGGCGACCAAGCTTCTTTGTAGTCTGCAAATACGATTTTAAGTAGTAACTGGATAACACGCCGCTCAGTTGGGGTGAACTCTCGACCTTCAATTCGAGCATGATATCGACCATCACCACCAAAAAAGTTTTCCACTAAAATGAAGACTAAACGGGCCTCCATGGTCACTAATGCCGTCCCTTTTAAAGGACGAAAACGGACCATGTTTAGACTGGTTGGCACATACAAGGTGTTTTGGTACTCACCAAACTTCATCATCTGCACGCCGTTGATCGACACTTCAGCCGTTTTCCTGAGCATATTAAATAAGCTAATCCGCATATGCCGAGCAAAGCGCTCATTAATAAGCTCGAGCGTAGGCATTCGACCACGAACGATGCGATCTTGTGATGAAAAATCAAACGAGGAGGCCGACGAGGAATCAATTTCTTCTTCTTCATCATCGACTCCATCCACCCCATGTAAGAGTGCATCAATCTCATCTTGACTTAATAAATCTGTCACTCACTCACCTATTGCATAACAAAATCTGTAAATAGCACGCGCTCGATCACTGGAGAGCCAACCACTTGAGTCATGGCTGCTTTAATATCTTCTGTTGCTTTATCGCGTAATTCAACTCGCCCAGTGGGGGTGCGAAGCTGTTCTACTGTTGCCGAAGCGAAAGTAGCCAGTAGCGTACTTTCAACTAATGGTGAATGAAAACGTGCTAAATCTTCATTGTC
>SLFB01000057.1 GCA_007124475.1 Vibrio sp.
ACTTGGAGTTGCAGGTAGGCGGCAAGTGAGTGACAAATTTGTCTGGAACAAATTTGAACAGCCGTAGGCTGGCCTGTGGTGAGAGCCACGGATGGCTCTCATAGTCCCGATGAGCATAGATAGACGCTGTGATTGGGGCGAACGAACGTAGCCAACACCCCAGCAGCTTCAAGTCGGAAGGGTATAGCTTAAATTCAAATAAGGATAGTTATGAAACATTGGCTTTTTATACTGTGCGCAAGTCTCACTTCTTTCACATTATCAGCTCAAGATTGGCAAGAGCTAACCCAGCAAGCTAAGGGAGAAACGGTTTACTTTCATGCTTGGGGAGGCAGTCAGGAAGTGAACGATTATCTGCGTTGGTCAGCAACCGAGCTCAAACAACAGTACGGTATTCATTTGGTGCATGTCAAAGTCACCGATATCGCCGAAACCGCTGGGCGCTTAGTAGCGGAAAAAGCCGCTGGACGCGATCAAGGGGGCAGTGTTGATATGGTTTGGATCAATGGTGCTAACTTTAAATCGATGAAAGATAACCAACTGTTATACGGCCCCATTGTTGAACGGTTACCAAACTGGAGTATTGTTGACCATTCTCTGCCGGTTGATCGTGACTTTTCTGAGCCTACCGAGGGATTAGAATCCCCTTGGGGAGTTGGCCAACTGGTGTTTATTCATGACTATCAAACACTAAAAAATCCTCCGTACTCTTTCGCTGACTTACTAAGCTATGCGAAAGCCAATCCAAATCGCATCACCTACCCGAGGCCCCCAGAATTTCATGGCGCGAGTTTTCTTAAAGCTTTATTAATCGAATTAACCGCCGAGGATCCAAGATTAGCATTGCCAGTTGAGCCGGATTCGTTTACGAGCTTCACCCAACCGCTATGGGACTACCTTGATCAGTTACATAGTGTAGCTTGGCGAGCTGGTCGTCAATTTCCCTCTAGCTCGGCAGAAATGATCCAACTTCTTGATGATGGACAAATCGATTTAGCCGTGACGTTTAACCCAAATGCAGTCTTAGCGGCGCAAGCAGCAGGAAAACTACCTCAAACAGCGCAAAGCTATGCCATGCATATGGGGGCACTGACTAATATCCATTTTCTAGCCATTCCTTGGAATGCGAATGCAAAAGCGGGCGCTTTAGTAACCATTAACTTTTTACTTAGCCCTGCGGCACAATCTCATAAAGGAGATTTAGAGGTTTGGGGAGACCCAGCGGTTATTCAGGCCAGCTATCTAACCGGTTCAGCAACCCGTTCGACATTATATCCAGCCATTGAAGAGCCTCATCCTAGCTGGCATAGTGCTTTAAGTGATGAGTGGCAACGTCGTTATGGTCGCCAATAACCAACGATGCGTTTACGACTTGCTTATTATCTCGTATTGCTGATTTGTATTATGCCGATGATCCCTGGGATGATCGGCATTCTCTCCTCATCGCTGGGATTTATTCCTGCGGTAGGCTTACAAGATTTTAATCTGCAAGCATTTTTACAACTTTGGCAATGGACAGGTATCGAGCGTTCACTGCTGTTATCGGTGAGTTCAAGCCTGATTAGTAGTTATTTAGCACTCATCATCTGTTTTGCCATTTTAGCTTGTTTATGGCACAGCAAACATTGGCAACGAATTGAGCAAGTTCTCGCTGTCTTACTGGCACTACCGCATGTTGCCTTTGCCATTGGTTTTGCTTTTTTATTTTCTTCTACAGGTATTACTTCTCGCTTATTTTATGCCGCGACAGGTGGGCAATTATCCACCCATAGCGCCACATGGCTAGTACAGGATCCTTATGCTCTAGGTTTAACCATTGCCCTCGCCTTAAAAGAAGTTCCTTTTTTACTACTAATGAGCATACCTATTATACAACAATTGCAAATTCGCCCATTACTCAAGGTAGGAGCTTCGTTAGGTTACTCCACGCAACAAACTTGGTATCAATTGATTTTTCCACAATGGTTACCGCGTATGCGGCTCGCACTATTTGCCGTGATCAGCTACGGCATATCTGTGGTTGATTTAAGCCTGATTTTAGGACCTAACACGCCACCAACCTTTGCCGTATTAGTCTGGCAATGGTTTAACGATCCAGATTTACAACGTCTGCCTCGCGCCGCTGCCGGAGCTCTCTTATTGCTTGGTTTAGCAAGCCTAATGTTGCTTTTAATTATCTTAATTGAACGCGGCATTATCAATTATTATCGGCAATGGATGTGGTCTGGGCGACGCCGTCTTTGGATACCTGGAAAAGTTTTATTTGCTTTTATCAGCGGTATTTCTCTTATTATTTTTCCCATTATGTTGCTGTGGAGTGTCGCTCAACGTTGGCGATTTCCTGATTTATGGCCAAGCACAGTCAGCTTACGATTCTGGATTAATGAATGGCCAAATATGCTACCTGCATTGTATCAAAGTTTAGTATTAGCCATCATCAGCGGCAGCCTAGCCTTAGTCTTTGCGATGATTAGTCATGAATATCGGCTTAAATCGACAAAGCCTATCTCAAGTTATTGGCTACTCATGCCCATGCTGCTACCCGCGATTTCGATACTGTTTGGGATGCAAATCATGACATTACTCTTATCAGGGTCTTATTACACTTTATGGGTCGTGTGGGGGCATGTATTTTTCGCTTTCCCTTTAGTCTTTCTTGCCTCAGATGGCGCATGGACAAGCTAGCCTCCTGCTTACCAACACATTGCCACCTCTTTAGGTAAA
>SLFB01000240.1 GCA_007124475.1 Vibrio sp.
AACGGTAAAAGCATTGCAACCGATGCACAAGGCTATTTACTTGATTACAGCCTTTGGGAAGAAGGGATGATAACTATTCTAGCTAAAGAAGAAGGCATTACCTTAACCGAAGCACATTTAGAAGTGATTCATTTTGTGCGGCAATTTTATCTTGAGTATCAAACCTCACCTGCCATTCGGATGCTGGTCAAAGCAATGGAAAAAGCGCACGGACCAGAAAAAGGCAATAGCAAGTATCTGTTTAAACTGTTTCCTAAGGGGCCGGCGAAACAGGCCACTAAGCTCGCTGGCTTACCAAAACCCGCTAAGTGCCTATAACTGCATGCTCAATACGGCAGGCTGACCTTAAGTTAGCCTGCACATTCAATATTTATAGGATATGAAAACTCGATGGTAGCTTATCTAGCTCGACGCGATGACGTGTCACTTGCTCAACTCGCGCTGTTTTCGGTCCTTGCTGTAACCATATAAAAAGCTGTTCCACCTGCGGAGCTTGCCCCACTGCCAGAACTTCAACTTCACCGGTATCGAGGTTTTTTGCATAGCCAGTTAAACCAAGCTCTAACGCTTGTCGAGCGGTATGATAACGAAATCCCACGCCTTGTACTTTACCAGTAACAACAAAGCTATCCACCATGATCTTATCCATTGCATCCTCCTAGCATCATCTTGTTGTCATAGTATATCTCCTTACTGCTAGATTTGCTTTTCAGTCACAGTTACACGACAATGCTCCCCCATTTTTATTAATCTGTGTTGAGTAGTGCTATGACTCCAGCAATCTATTTAGTCAAAGGTCGTGATAAATCGTTACGCCGCAAACATCCTTGGGTTTTTTCTCGTGGTATCGGCAAAGTTGAAGGCGACCCACAACTCGGGGAAACGGTCGATATTTATACCCATGATGGACAATGGTTAGCGAAAGCCGCCTACTCGCCCCATTCACAAATCCGCGCTCGCGTGTGGAGCTTTGATAATCAAGCCATTGATAGTGAGTTTTTTATTAAGCGCATTCAACAAGCGCAAAAACTACGCGATGAACTCATTGAGCGTGACGGTGTCACTGGCTATCGTCTCATTGCTGCAGAATCTGATGGCCTTCCTGGTATCACGATTGATAAATACGATAACTACCTAGTGTGCCAACTGCTGAGTGCTGGCGCTGAATATCAAAAACAAGACTTAATCACAGCACTTAAACACTGTTATAACGACTGCCATATCTACGAACGTTCCGATGTTGCTGTTCGTAAAAAAGAAGGCCTTGAAGAGCGTGTCGGCGTTCTACACGGCGAAGCGCCTCCTGAAGTGGTCGTGATTGAAGAAAACGGCATTAAAATTCGAGTCGATATTGTTGCTGGTCATAAGACTGGGTTTTATCTAGATCAACGCGATAGCCGTCAACAAGCGATGAAATACGTGAAAGATAAAGAAGTGCTCAACTGCTTTTCTTATACCGGTGGCTTTGGTTTGTATGCCCTAAAAGGCGGCGCTAAACGTGTTATTAATGCTGATGTTTCACAACCAGCATTGGACAACGCCAAAATGAATGCGCAGCTCAATCAGTTTGATATCAGTAAGAAGCGTGCGGTATTTTTAAATGCTGATGTGTTCAAGTTACTACGCGAATACCGCGAGCAAGGTACACAGTTTGATGTCGTGATCATGGATCCGCCCAAATTTGCCGAATCTAAAGCTCAGTTGAATGGTGCTTGTCGAGGCTACAAAGACATTAATATGTTAGCGATGCAAATTTTAAAACCCGGTGGCACTTTACTCACCTATTCATGCTCAGGTTTGATGGATCAAATCCTATTTCAAAAAATCATTGCTGATGCTGCTCTTGATGCAGGACGCGATGTGAAATTTATCGAGCGTTTTGAACAAGCCGCGGATCATCCGACCGATACCGCCTATCCAGAAGGCTTTTATCTGAAAGGCTTTGCTTGTAAAGTGATGTAATGATTTATGGATAAGATAACGTTATGAATTAAAAACGTTCTAGATTAAAAACGGCCTCAATCGAGGCCGTTATATTATAGGGTAAGTCTATCCCTAGTTATTTATAGCTCAAATCCGTCGCTTTTCCTTTGAAAATACGATAGACCATAAAGGTATACAACAAAATCATTGGCATCACGATAACCACACCGATGCCGACCACGAGTAAGCTAGCGGTAGAAGCTGCCGATTCTTGTGCAGTCATGATCCCCGGCACGACATCTGGGAAAAAGCTATAAGCTAAACCGAGAAAACTCAAAGCAAAAATCAACATCACTCCGAAAAATGGCCACTGCACTCCCATATCATTAACCACTGGTACACGTCTTAAATAACGATCAACCAAAAAGATCGTCGCCAGTACGACTAAAGGAACCGGAGCTAGCAATAGCATCTCTGGGAAACTAAACCAACGCTCAGCAACCATGGGGTTGAAAAGTGGATTAACAATACTCACCGCAATAATACCTAATGCGGCTAACCACCCCGCACGACGGGACCAACGCGCGGCACGTTTTTGTAGCTCCCCTTCCGTTTTTAATACTAACCAAGCACCACCAATATACACATAAGCTGCCGTTACACATAACGAGCTTAATAATGCAAATGCGTAGGCCGAGGTTGAGTCCTCAAAACTCATGACATAGCGGCCGATCATATAGCCTTGGGTTAACGCTGCCAGTAAAGAGCCGGTTTTAAAGCATAAATCCCAGTGATCTTTATGATCAGCTTTCGCCTTAGCGCGGAAATCAAAGGCAACACCACGCATAATCAGCGCGATCAACATAATGGCCACCGGCATATACAGTTCGGTGAGAATGTAACTATGCGCAGCTGGAAAGGCTATCAATAAGATACCGATACCTAATACCAGCCATGTTTCGTTAGCATCCCAAAATGGTCCAATTGAAGCGATCATTCTGTCACGCTGCTGCTCATTATTACGAGGGAGTAAAATGCCCACCCCCAAGTCATAGCCATCGAGAACCGCATACATAAAGACACTGAAGCCTAAGAGTAACAGGTAAATTTCTGGTAAATGTGCAATCATGGTTATACCTTCTGCTCATGAGTCATTGCGGTTTCGGCGGATGATGAGAACTGCCGAGCTAAGTAAAACAGAGTATGGATATAAGCCACCAGTAATACCGCATAGACAATCAAATACATTACCAGTGAAGTGGCTACCGAACTGCTGGCGACCGTTGTCACCGCATCAGAAGTGCGTAATACTCCTTGCACTAACCAAGGCTGACGGCCGATTTCTGTCACGTACCACCCAGCTAACGTGGCTACCCAACCGGAGAAAGTCATCGCCACTAACGTGTATAAATAAGGCTTAGGCAAGCTTTGTTTACGCAGCAGTCGCCACACACCAAACCAACTCACTAACAGCATGAGCACGCCGACCCCCACCATGATCCGAAAACCAAAGAAGATAGGTTTTACTGGAGGATGATCAGGAGCAAACTCATTTAATCCTTTAATCTCACCTTCTAAATCATGGGTTAAAATTAAGCTGGCTAATTTTGGAATGCCAATTTCAAAATGATTACTACGTGTTTGTTCATCTGGCCAAGCAAACAGCAGCAGCGGCACACCCTGCTCGGTTTGCCAAACCCCTTCCATCGCAGCGATTTTTGCAGGCTGATGCTCAAGTGTATTTAAACCGTGTAAATCCCCAACTAAGATCTGAATTGGGATGCCAATGGCGGCAAGAACTATCGCGACTTTCATGCCGACTTTAGCGGCAGTAAGCTGTGAATTGCGCAAATATTGATAAGCTGAAATGCCTGCAATCACAAAGCTAGCCGTTAATAATGAAGCCAGCAGCATATGAGCAAGGCGATAAGGCATCGAAGGATTCAAAATCACCTCTTTCCAACTGGTTACGTGCACAATGCCGTCAATCAGCTCATAGCCGGTGGGCGTGTGCATCCAGCTGTTGAGTACGAGAATCCAGAATGCGGATAATGAAGTACCGATTGCAACCAATACGGTAGCCAAAGTGTGTAACCATTCTGGAACCCTACCGCGTCCAAATAGCATGACACCAAGGAAAGTGGCTTCCATGAAAAAGGCAGTCATCACCTCATAACCCAGTAATGGCCCTGCCACATTACCGACTTTTTCCATAAAGCCCGGCCAATTGGTGCCGAACTGGAAACTCATGGTAATGCCAGAAACCACCCCAAGAGCGAAAGTGAGCGCAAAGACTTTAACCCAGAAATAGTACAAATCGAGCCATAACTGAGCTTGAGTTCGTAAAAAGCGCCATTTAAAAAAGACAATAATCCATGCCAAGGCAATAGTAATGGTGGGAAATAAAATATGAAAACTTATATTGGCCGCAAACTGTATTCGCGACAACATGAGGGTGTCTAACATGATTCGTACCTCAAATAACATCAGCTAGGCAAGCACATAGCGACTATTAACTTACTTGTTAATTACGAGTTCGATCCTAGTTTGGTTTACTCGCTATGTTGTTTAATTTTTTATTGGTCCAAGCTGATTAGGGCTTATGCCGAAAAGCCCGGCATTAATACAACTAAAGTTGATATATATCAAAAAAAATTGATAAAACCGAGCAAAATCGTGTATCTAAGCAATGAGAATGATGACAAAACATGAATGACACCAATACCGAACACATAACCAGCAATCACTGCCGGTTATTCCACCGGCCAATCCACCATATCAAGACTATCCATCAGCAAACAGCCCGTCTGCCCCTGCCAGCGATGAGTAAAGGCTTGGTCAGCATCATACAACTGACTCTGTTTAGCTAGATCAAACTGCCGATGACCACGAGGATCCGCGCCAACTCCGGCTAAATATTGCCAATTACCCCAATTACTCGCGACATCGAAATCGATTAATTGAGATTGAAAATATTGTGCACCGTAGCGCCAATCAAGGCTTAGCTCATGCACAAAACAACTTGCCACTAATTGGCGAGCTCGATTAGAAATATAACCCGTGGCTTTAAGTTGTTTCATTGCCGCATTGACGATTGGGTAAGGCGTCGTACCATTAATCCAACTTCGCATCCGTTGTGGATAGTAACTAGTCAGCGGTTTTTGTCCTTTGATGCCTGCAAACTGAAACAGTTTGCTACCATGCTTCAAGGCATACCATTGAAAATATTCCCGCCATAAGAGTTCAAAATAAATCCAATAGGTTGATTCGTTCGCTCCCCGCTCTACTTCATAGTGCTTAAGCGTCAATAACAAGCGTTGCACAGACAAACTGCCATTAGCTAACCAAGGTGAAAATTTAGTCGATGCTTGCCAGTCATCTAAAGCATTGCGCGTAGACTTATAACTTAATGCGGCATCACCACTAAAATAGTGCTTTAGGTGGCGTAAAGCCGAGCTTTCACCACCGTGGAATCCGGTATCAGGGATTTGCTTTGTCTCTAGCCGCTGCCAGCGCTGAGTGAAATACGAGCAAGACTCGACCACTTTACTGGCTGGCATAAAAGTCAGTTTGTCAGCTGAATGATAACTGGCCAAGCAGGTTGGTAAACCCAGCGCCTCAATTTGCTTTCGAAAAGCGGAAAATGTTGTTGGCAATTGAGCTAATTCAAACGGCAGCTGGCTTATTTCAAATAGGCGATGGGTATTGCTTGTTACGATGACTAGATGTGGATAACGCTGGCGAAGCCTAGCTAAAGTAGCAAGAATGGCATAGTCAACCGAGTCTGATAGATAGAGATGTGTCGCTTGGGTTAACTCAAGCCACTCACTCAGCACAGAAAATCGCTTTCCCGCTTTGATATGTAGTGATTGTCCTCGCTGTTGTAAACTTGCATCAACATCGCTCAAACTTTGTAATAAGAAGCGCTCTTTGGCACCCCCCTCATTAGCAACGACTTGAAAGCGTTGTTCTGTCTGAGTTAACGGTGCTACCACATAACAACATGTTAGCTCTACGCTTTGCTGAGCGGCTTGTAACAACAGCGGATTGTCTGACACTCTTAAATCATTAGTAAACCAATACAGTGAACGTTGCGACATGATCGACCTTCTCTTGCTAAAAACCCATAGTGGATACGAGCAGCGTTCACGGTTCGATCGCCTACATAACAAAAAGGGCAGAAAAATACTGCCCTTCGGTATCATAGCTCAACGACTAGGAGCCCCTAATCCCACCCTACTGCTCCAAGTCAAAGCGGGATAGGATTAAAATTCTGTACCCAGTTTTATGTACACTTCGTCTTTACCGCGTTGACTATCTAAACCATGAGCATAACCAATACGTATAGGTAACACACTACTGTACAACAACACCGCATCCAGCTGTAATTCAACACCGACGCCGGTTAAAGCATCATAGCTTTGCTGATGATTCCAGCTTGAGCCAGAGTCAACAAAAGCGCTAGCAGAAACATCACCTAACCCAATCGGCCATAAGCCCCAGTTACGTTCGGTACGATACAACAAACGGCTGAGCTCAATACTTTGCGTCACATACTGTTGCCCGGTTTGTACCGCAGAGCCATAGCCGCGTAATTGAAGTTGATTACGGCCATAAAGCTGTCCTTCATCACCGGTATAACCACCGAGTTCAAACGCTTTAGCTTTTGCATCAGCATAACCAGCGGCTAAATGGGTCGTTAAACGAAAACGTCCTGGTAAATCCCAATTGCCTTGCCATTGCGCTTGCCATTTTTGACCTGAATAATCACCATCAATATTGGTTTCCCATACCAAGTCTGCATAATGCCCCCAATTGTAACCCGGTACGTTCAGCACGCTTTCACGGTTGTCCCACTGCACCGCCGCACCACCAAGCCACTCATTACTTGCCGCAGCGTATGTCAAGCCCGGGCTTGCTTTGACTAAAGATTCTTTTTGCCAATAGGCACCCAGACCGAATGTTAGGTTATCATCAAACCCTGACCATACATGGTTACGCTGTAACGCAAGATCATCTTGACGAATAATACGATCGTCTCGACGGGTGATTGGATTAAATTTAAATTCATGCTCGCGACTAATAGCAACTTGCCAACGGTTATCATATTGATAGTCAATCTGATAAGCAGAGAGAGCGTTTTTGCTATCCCAGGCTGCCATCAGCTGATACTGATGACGACCTAGCACGTCAGAGCCAGAGGTTGTGATACCAAATAAAGACTGATTATTATCGGATTGCCAAACAGGGAACCAATATCTAGGAGCCAAGCTTGACCAAGGTGAATAATCGGTCGGCTGACTTTTATCACTAACCGAAATGGTTGCAATTGGCGCCACATTGGCCGAGGTTAACGTAGCAATGGACGACAATGGAACTGCATCCCCGGTTTGACTGACCGATACACGACGTAGATGATAGCCATCATGCTGATAAGCTTGATAAATTAACCCCTGTGCCTGATTCCATTGTGGTGAAAATGCACCACCAACTTCTGATGTGAGTTGCGCTAGCGTATTGGTCGCTAAATTGAGACGATAAATTTGATAACGGCCACTATAATCAGCACTGAATAATAAGTCCCCTTGAGGAGTAAAACTCAACTGATGCTCTGTCGCAGCGGTTTCAGTCACCGCAAGCCAACGATGTGCTGAGTGATCAAAGCGCATGATATTCCATGCACCAAAAGGCGCTTTTAACGTTGCATAAAGCTCCCCCTTCGGCGAGACGGCCATATCACCCAAGATCCAGTTTGCTTCCCCTTGCCACAGCTGAGTTTGTTGACCATCTAATCCAATTTGCCATAACTCAGCCACGCCCTGCTGATGACGGCTGGCGAAAATAGCCTGCCCATCATGACGCCAGCGCGCTTGGACAAAACGTTGTTGCTCAGTCAGCCGTTGCCAGTCACCATCTACGTAGTGGTACAAATCATTAATTACACGACCATCTAAGTAACGATTGATCTGAGACACGACAACACCTTGCGTTGGATGCAGATCAATACTGGTTAAACTTTTGGTGGTATGAAGTTTTTGCCATTGTTGCTGCTCACCATCCCAAGTCGCAAGGTAGGCACGATCATCACCATTACGATGCCAAGCTAATAGATGCTGACCTTGATTAGCCAATAAATACTCAAATGGTTGCGTGGCAATTTCTTGATAAACAAAACTAGCATCAGGGTTGATCTGATCAGCAAACTGGCGCTTAAGATCAGCGCGAAATTCTTGCCACAAGGTGAAGAAGTCCTTGCCAAACGCACGGCGAGCGCTGTTATTGAGAAAAACCCCAGGGATCAGTTTTCGGCTATAATCTTGTAAGAATCCTTGAACCGCTTCTTCGCCATATTGAGTAGCAAGGTATTGAATAAAATAAGCGCCATATAAATAATTACTGCCTAAAGGGAGTCGCTTATTGGCCACCACAACCTGTTCAATATCGGCTAATTGATCACTGGCCACTTCCATACGCATCTGCATCGCAAAATAACTATTATGCAACCGCCCGACACCGTGTTCGTTTTGGCTTTCCATATACACAGCTAAGCCTTCAAGTAACATGGATGGGGTAAAAGCATGAGGGAATAATAATGGGTGACGCCCAAAAATACCACGAGCAATACTCACGGGGCCTTCATTCATTTCCATATGAATGATATGTGTATATTCATGACGGATCAGTAAATGTAACCACTCATCATTCCCTTCTAACCCATTAATATCACTTGGCGGATTAAGAATAAGACGGATCTGGGCATAAGGCATTGGCGTCGCCCACCCGTTAGAGTAATCATAATCATCAACTAAAGTGAGCTGGGTTTTCTCCACTGGCATTTGTTTAAACTGCAGCGCAAGTTCTTGATGTACATGTTCGGCAATATCTAAAGCACGAGCAGCGCTGCTTGCCAGTTCGCTACGATAGTGAATAACAAAGTGTTCAGACTGCTGTGTCTGCCATATCTGTCCCGCTTGATCCCAAGCAACGGGCTCAGCCAATACATGTGGTGAATGGAGACCAAGACACGCCATCAAACCAACGATGGGAGTAAGTGGAAATTTTTTCGACATAGTAAACGACTATCCTATCAAGAATTAACTCATTTCATTATAAAGAGGAAGATGAAAATCACGTAAGCATAAAATGTATGAGTTTGTCTGAAATATTTGCAACATCAATACGCTCAATACTCGCTAGGCCCACTACCAAAATTGATAGTGAACACTCAACATCAATACCGGTTCAGTAAAATGCTTATCCACTTGATGGTTAACACCTATTTCCAATGAACTAAGCCAATGTGCACTTAATGCGGTTTCCCATTCAACACTGATCCCTACATCACGCCAACTTCCTGATACATCACGTAGTTTTTGATTATCTTTATCCGCATAACGTGACCAAGCATTAATGCTCCATTGATCATTGACTTGATAAGAGCCATCCAGCAGCCATTGGCTACCAACATGCTCTGACCAATCTTTCTGCCAAGCTAAAGAAGCGCTTAGTGATTCAGAGAACAAATAGCCAATACGGACACTGGAACCAATACGAGATGATGCATCCTCTTCGCTCAGTAAAACGGAACCAAAAGTAAAATAGGCGTTTTCCCAGTAAGGCATAGGCAGCGCAAGACCTGTCTCTCCTCCTTGCGCGAAGAACAGCCCAAACTCTGTTTCTTTTTCATAAACAACGCTGGGTAACCATTGCCATTGGGTTGATGAGCTCACAGCTGGACTATCAATACCAAAGCTGGCACCGAGACTAAATTCATCACAACGCACAACGCTGACCCATAAGGTCAGCGTGATCACGATGAGAAATTGGCAACCCAGAATCATCGCTTTATTGAGCATCAGGTAACCTTTTCTGACGATAAACATCCTTCCACATCTGGTCTTGATGATCGCCCATTAGATGGCAAATGATGCCTGAACGTTTGAATAAATAAATAATAGCCACCGATAATGAGCATAAGCTAAATATCAGCAAGAAATTATTCGGCAACGTTGTACCCATCTTAGCCGAAGCCCAGGTCAGTAGCGGACCCCATAAGAAAATAAAAATCGACTTATGGAAGATAAATACGGTCAGGGAATACATACCAATCCAATTGAGTGGCCGCCAGCTCAAACGGATCCCTGCTTGATGTAAGGTCAAAATTAAACCTATCACTAAAAACTCAGTGCCCCAAATGCCTAGTCGGCCAATCGTATCTTCAGCCAGTTCATGCTCTTGCGCATAAACATCATTTAGATCAATGGTCGCTGCTTGGCCATTTAATAAATAGAAGGTCAAAGCGAGCAAAGCAAAACCTATCACCAGCTTATTCATCGCGTCGCGCTTATCCGCATAGTGATGCCATACCCAACCATAAAGAAAACCAAAACAGCCACTCGCCATAAAAAGATCCAGTCTCGCGTCTAACTCATAGCCTGGATGCACATGGGCTTGCATCCAAAGTTCAACCTGCTCCAGCAATGTCGTCACACCAAGCTGACTGACAATGGTACTTAATACTGTTAATACCAACA
>SLFB01000299.1 GCA_007124475.1 Vibrio sp.
ACCACTGGCTATTATCGTCAAAAGTGTCGATAAAAATCAGGATAAAAGCGCTATCGTGCGCCATATTCATTTTTGTTTGCTTATCTTTGCAGCTAAAACGCGATCTGATTCAATTTTATACAACAAGCTTGTTTTTACCATTGCAATGTCATGTTGTTAGTTTATTTTATTAAAGTTAAACGCATGTTCGAATTATTGAATAAAAGTTAAAAAGAATGGCGTAAGGTTAGGTGAGCCTCCGTGATTAGGGGAAAAAAATGGCAAAAGTAGCGTTAATAACGGGATCTAAAGGCGGGATTGGCTCTGCTATATCGTCGCAGTTAGTGTCAGACGGGTTTCGAGTGTTAGCCACGTACAATACTGGCAATCAGCAAAGTGCAATTAATTGGTTTAATGAGAAAGGTTTTTCATCACAGCAAGTAAGGTTAGTTGAACTCGATGTCACCAATACCCAGCAATGCAGCGAGCGATTATCCGAGTTATTGAGCGAAGAAGGTTTTATTGATGTTCTGGTCAACAATGCTGGTATCACTCGCGATGCACAGTTCAAAAATATGACATCATCAGCGTGGACAGAAGTTATTGATACTAATTTAAATAGCTTGTTTAACGTTACGCGACCATTGTTTGTTGCTATGTGTGAAAAAGGCCAGGGGCGGGTAATAAATATTTCATCAGTTAATGGTCTGAAAGGTCAGTTTGGTCAGGTGAATTACGCCGCCGCCAAAGCAGGAATGATTGGTTTTACTAAATCACTAGCATTGGAAGGCGCTCGACGCGGCGTAACGGTAAATGCCATTGCACCAGGTTATACCGCGACGCCAATGGTTGAACAAATGCGAGAAGAAGTTTTAGATGCTATTAAGTCGCAGATTCCGATGCAGCGCTTAGCAACACCAGAAGAGATCGCTAAAGCGGTGTCTTTTCTGGTTGCAGACAGTGGTGCTTATATTACCGGAGAGACGCTGTCGATTAATGGCGGCTTATACATGAATTAATAACCATCAACATTCGGTATTAGCAACATGTTACCTGGCTGCTAGTCCATTTTTATTTTTAACTCAGGTTGTGTCACGAGCACCTGAGCTAGGCAATCAAAGTGTTAATTAATGAGGAAAGACTTATGTACACGGATTTTTTTAAAACCTTTACCGATCAAGCGGAAAAAAATATGCAGCCGTTTGTTAAATTCAATCAGCTGATGACAAAAAATGTTGAGTTGTTGACTGAGCTACAACTGAATGCGATGCGCACGTACAGTGAAATGGGTATGGCGCAAATGAAAGCGGCTTCTGAGATCAAAGATGTTAATACCTTAGCGGCTTTTAACTCTCAGCAGCTTGGCGTGCTAAGTAAACTATCCCAACAAATGCTTGATGACAGTAATAAACTGCAATCGGCGGCGAAAGAGTTTAAGCAAGATATTGAGAACCTGACCTCTGAAAATATCAAAACAGCGACACCATAATCGTTGAGCTACCCACGTTATTAGACTGGTTTTGAGAATATGACTGGTCGAATGCGTTCAAGGTGCCTATAAAGCGCCGCCAATCCTCGGCGGCGTTGTTCCGAGTAAGGGAGTACTTTATGTTGCAACATTTCTTTTCGGACTATCTTGTTAAATTACAAGCGACTAACCAACAATGGTGGCAGGAGTTTGAAACCAGCAAGATGACCGCAAACTCTCCTTTAAATCAAGCCATTCAAGCCGTTAACTTTGAAGATAGCGCCAAGTTTTTCGAGCAAGCTGTTCACCAGCCAGCCGCATTATTACAGTTGCAAACCCAGTGGTGGGAGCAACAAATGCAGATCTGGCAGCAGGTGGTGTTATCTGGACACTCAGACAGTGTGGTTGAGGCTGAGAAAGGCGATAAACGATTTAAAGATGAAACATGGCAAACGGAGGCCATGTATAATTTTATTAAACAGTCTTATCTACTGTTTTGCAAAACTTATATGGAAACCATCAACAGTATTGAAGGGGTTGATGACAAAACCAAAGAGCGACTAAGCTTTTTTTCAAGGCAGATGATCAACGCAATGTCGCCTTCGAACTTTATTGCCACGAATCCTGAGCTACTCAAGTTAACCATGGAAAGTAATGGTGAAAACCTGCTCAAAGGGATGGAGCTACTGAAAGAAGATTTACAGTCGAGTGCGGATATTTTGAAAGTGCGCATGACGAATAATCAAGCTTTCCGGCTGGGTGAAGAGATAGCGACAACCGCTGGTAGTGTGGTGTTTCGTAATGAGTTGTTTGAGTTAATTCAATACACGCCGGTTACTGAGCAAGTTAAGGCAACTCCGCTTTTGATCGTGCCGCCATTTATTAATAAGTACTATATCTTAGATTTAACGGAGAAAAACTCCATGGTGCGCTGGCTGGTAGAGCAAGGGCATTGTGTGTTTATGATCTCTTGGCGCAATCCGGGTAAAGAACAGCGTAATATTGGTTTTGATAACTACGTCTTAGATGGTGTGGTACAAGCGGTATCGGTGATTGAAGAGGTAACAGGACAAGAGCAAATCAATGCCGCTGGGTATTGTATTGGAGGTACAGCATTAGCGTCTGCCATTGCTTACTATGCTGCAAAGCGGATGAAAAAACGGATTAAATCGGCGAGCTTTTTTACCACTTTACTGGATTTCTCTCAACCAGGCGAAGTGGGTGCTTACATTAATGATACCATCATTAGTGCCATTGAAGCGCAAAACAACACGCAAGGGTTTATGGATGGTCGTTCGCTGAGTGTGACCTTTAGTTTGTTACGCGAAAATAGCCTATATTGGAACTATTACATCGATAACTATTTAAAAGGCACTAGCCCGGTTGATTTTGATCTGTTGTATTGGAATAGCGATAGCACCAACGTCGCGGCTAATACTCATAACTTCTTGCTGCGCGAGTTGTACCTCAATAATCAGCTCGTGCAAGACAAAGGGGTTAAAATTGGTGGTGTGTGGATTGATCTGAATAAAATTCGTATTCCAAGCTATTTTATTTCCGCCAAAGATGATCATATTGCTTTATGGCAAGGCACCTATCGCGGCGCATTAGCTATGGGTGGCAATAAGACCTTTGTGCTCGGTGAATCGGGTCATATTGCTGGCATCGTTAATCCACCAGCCAAAAATAAGTACGGCTATTGGGTGAATGACAGCTTAGATGAATCGGCGGATGAGTGGTTAGCCAATGCGCAGCGGGCCGATGGCTCATGGTGGACACATTGGGATCAATGGCTTGCTCAGTTTAGCCCTGAGTCATTAGTTCCTGCTTATCCTATGGGCAGTGATAATTTCCCTGTTCTTGAAGCCGCACCTGGCAGTTATGTGAAGCAAACGCTACCGATTGTTGAATAAACTGATAGTTGAATAAACTGATAGCTGAATAAACTGATAGCTGAATAAACCGATAGTTGAATAATAAGATGGATAGCGCCTATTGATAATACTAATAGGGCTGTCTCAATGGGATACAAGCCGCCGCAGAAAATGACTTCATGCGGCGGCTTGTTATTTGTAATTAATAGCTCAAAATCACAAAAAAGAGGATTGATGAACGAATTAATGGAATAGAGAGAGCGCTTGCTTGCTAAATTATCTGGCCTCGACTAACTATTAGGTTGGTTATAGTTTTTATAAGTAGTTTGGGTATAAAGATTTCTTTTTAATGACCGATAACAAATTACGTATGCCACTCACAGGCAGTTAGGTTAGGAGTGCAAGGATGTTGAGATCTTTTCGAGCTAAAATCACCGCAATCAGCGTTGGGCTGATCATTATTTCATTAATCGTTACCGCGGTGCTCAGTATTAGAGTGAGTTCTGATACTTTTCGTACTCAAATGACGCGTAATTTAGAGCAGCAATTACAGACACAATCCAATTCTATCGCTAACTGGATGAACGAGCGTAAAACCATGCTGCAAGCGACAGCAAAAGTTTTAGAGACTCGTGAGCCACTAGCCGCGTTAAAGCAGCTCAGTGATGGCGGTGGTTTTTTAGCTGCTTATTTTGCGCGTCCTGATGGCTCAGCGGTGTTCTCCGATGAATGGCAACCACCGAGTGATTACAATCCATTGACTCGTGAGTGGTATCGCTTGGCCGCGACGCAAAGTGGCGTGGCAACAACCGCACCTTATGAAGATGCCTTAGATGGTCAAACTAGCTTAGTGGTCACTTTTACCTATGGCTTAGGTAATAACGCTAATAGAGGCGTGTTAGCGGGTGATATTCCGTTAACCTTTATTATTGATACCGTGCGCGCCATTGCGCCAACGCCAAACAGCTTTGCTTTCTTAACCGATAACAACGGCATCATTATTGCTCACCCTAATCCAAATTTGAGTTTAAAAACGGTACGCGATTTAAACCCAAGCTTAACGCAAAATACCTTAACGGACATTCAGCGCCAAGGTCACCGTGAGTTAAGCTTGCAAGGCCAAGATATTTATCTTACCAGTCAAGCGATACCCGGTACTAATTGGTCGCTTAACATTGCTCTCGATAGACAAGACGCTTTAGCTGGAATTTATAGCATGATCCGATGGACAGTGTTTGCGGTGCTATTAATTGGCCTGATTGCCGCTGGTGTGATGTGGGTCTCTAGTTCTTCAGGGTTTAGACGTTTACAAGAAGTCAGCTTGGCAATGACCGATATCGGTCAAGGAGAAGGGGACTTAACCAAACGGATCGAAGCCCATGGTAGCGATGAAATTGCCACTATAGCCAAAGCATTTAATACCTTTGTTGACAAAATTCATCACCTAGTGAAAGAGGTCAACAATACCGCACAATCCGTTTCCGCCGCTTCTAGCACCTTAGCGCAAGTGACACAACAAAGTGCAGCCGTGGTTACTCAGCAAAGCTCTGAAACGGATCAGGTCGCTACGGCCATGAATGAAATGACAGCCACTGTACAAGAGGTGGCTAGCCATGCCAGTGAAGCAGCCAATCAAGCTTCTTCTGCCGACAATGAGACTAAGCAGGGGCAAGTGTTACTGGGAGAAACGTTACAACAATTAAAACAATTGGATGATACCTTACAAGGCAGCAGCTCAACGATTTCTGAGTTACAAACCGGTACTCAAGATATTGTTGGCATGTTAGATGTGATCAGCGCTGTTTCAGAGCAAACTAATTTGCTTGCCTTAAACGCGGCGATTGAGGCGGCTCGAGCTGGAGAGCATGGCCGTGGTTTTGCTGTGGTGGCTGATGAAGTTCGTGCACTGGCGGGGCGCACTCAACAAAGTACCCAGCAGATCCAAGAAGTGGTGGATCGCTTGTTTAAGCAAACCGAAAATGTGGTTAATGTGATGGCTCAAAGCCGCTCTGCAGCGCAAACTACCGTAACGAAAGCAGAAGACATGGCCGCTCGCTTAGAGCAAGTTAATCAAGCGATTGCATTAATCGCTGATATGAACTTACAAATAGCCACCGCGGCTGAAGAGCAATCATCTGTGGCTGAGCTGATTAATCAAAACGTGGTGAATATTAATGATTTATCATCGCAAACTGAGCAGGCGTCACATCAATTAACCGAAGCGACGCACTCTCTAACGGAGCAAGCCGACCAACTTCACCAACAAGTAACTCAGTTTAAAATTTAGCTATCAATGACGGTCTGCTTGTCATCTTAAAAAGGGGCTTTTTAGCCCCTTTTGGTTTTTAAATAACAAAGGTTATCGATTTAAAATACCTTGTTCTTTAGCCATTTGGTTTGCCATTTTAGGTGCCTGCCACAGTGATGGCAGTAAAATTAGCGAAGCGGGTACAGCAGTAATAACAATAAAAGATTGCAGCGCTGAAATACCGCCTTCACCCATAGAAATTAATGCAATCGCCATTGCTCCCATGACAACCCCCCAAAACGCACGAATTACGGCATTAGGGTTTGCTTTACCACTGATCACAACGCTTATCGTGTAGGTCATTGAATCCCCTGTGGTGACAATAAAGGTTGTAGTCAGTATTAGGAATAACAAAGATAGTAGCATGGGAAATGGCAGCTGAGCGGTAATGGCTAGTAGTGCACCTGGTAAGTTAAAACCTTCGAAACCTTCAGCTATGACACCTGGGGTAGTCAACTCAAAGGCTAACCCACTACCGCCAACAATGCTAAACCAGAAACAGGTGATCAGAGGAGCGGCAATACTTATCGCGAGGATCAATTGACGTATGGTTCGCCCTCGTGAAATACGAGCAATGAAGATAGCCATCATGGGGCCGTAGCCAATAAACCAACCCCAAAAAAAGACCGTCCACCAACTGAGCCAACCCGTATCCGCTCGAAACAAAGCCATAGGAACAAAGTTATCAAGCATAGAGCCTACACCTTGTAAATAGCCATCAATAATAAATCCTGTTGGACCAAAAGCTAGGATGTATAGGATTAATATGACAGCTAAGATGATGTTGTAGCGGCTGATAATCTGGATGCCCTTGCTTAAGCCACTTAGGGCTGACAGCGTGTACATGGTAATCGCAAATAAAATGACGATAATTTGAGTAGTGAAAGTATCAGGAATACCAAATAAGGCATTAAGTGAATAACTAATTTGCAAACCTAAAAAACCAATCGGACCTATAGTACCCGCAGCAACCGCAATAATACTTAGGGCGTCTATTAAATTGGCTACCCAGCCAGTCACTGCCCGCTGTCCTAAAATGGGGTAAAGCAGAGTTCGAGGTTTTAACGGTAAGCCTTTGTCATAGTGTAAATGCATGAGTACGATAGAAGAAAGGCAGCCCAAAATAGCCCAAGCTAAAAACCCCCAATGCATAAAAGATTGTGATAGGGCATTGATCGCCATTTGTTGTAAACCAGCTTCAGGAAAAAGAGGCGGCGCGTTAACAAAATGCGCAATAGGCTCGGCAGCTGCCCAAAAAACACCACCGCCGGCCAGTAAAGTACAGAGAATAATTGATAGCCATTGCATATGACTGATTTCAGGGGTGGTTAAACCACCTAAACGAACTGAGCCGGTTTGCATTAAGGCGAGTGCTAAGCCAATCACAAAATTAGCCAACAGCAGCAGTTGCCAAAAGGCACCGAAACCTTGGGTGGCATAATGAAAACCAGAATCAATAAGAGTGGTGAGTAATGCTGGGGAAGTGATGGCTAACAATACAAATAAGGAAAGAAAACTACCACTTAGCCATAATACGGGGTTATTAAGTTCAAGTTTTTGTGATAGTGATGCGCTGTTATTCTGCGGGGGATGAGTGGCGGAGTAATCTGATGCCGTCATACAGGGCGCATCAATACTCAAAGAGTTTTTAGACATAGAAATTCGCTTTTTACTGAGTGGATAGCTGGGTACGGATAACACCATATACCCTTCCTACATGAACCTGCAGGGGTTGGCTACGTTCGTTCACCCCAATCACATAGTCTGTCTATGCTCATGGGGACTATGAGAGCTATCCGTGGCTCTCACCAAAGCCAGCCTACGGCTGTTCAAATTTGTTCCAGACAAATTTATCACTTACTTGCCGCCTACCTGCAACTCCAAATGGTTTGAGTATAGCAATTAAATGTGATGTCCGTCATAAAACCAGGGGATGGTAACATAAAATAGCAAGGGAATGCATCCGTTTACAATTTGCTTTATACCCATCCGATTTGAAGCTGCAGGGGTGTTAGCTACGTTCGTTTCCCCCCAATCACATCGCTTTTCTATGCTCATGGGGGCAATTCCAAGTTGTTTGGGAATATAAACAAACCCTAGTGTGATTTTTTCTTAAATTGTTTGGCTAATTGAACCAGGTTTTCAACGCCTGCATTTAAGTGGTTGATGCCTGATAAATTATTGCGAGCCAAATCGGCATTAGTTTGTGATAGAGAGGTAATAGACTGAACATTTTGGCTCATTTGTTGAGATACGGTTGAGAGCTGCTCGACAGCGCTTGCGATTTGATGATTTCTATCATTAATATCCACCACCAGTGACAGGGCCTGTTTCATGCAATCACCTGAGTGACCAGCGGTTTCAACGCATTGTATTGACAGTGCTTGACCCGATTGAATGCTATTGACGGCTTCTACAGTGCCTTGCTGGATTTCATTGATGACGGTCTGAATTTCGGTGGTCGACATTTGAGTTCTTTGTGCTAAAGCTCGAACCTCATCAGCCACGACGGCAAAGCCTCGCCCTTGTTCACCGGCTCTGGCTGCTTCTATGGCCGCATTGAGCGCAAGTAAATTAGTTTGTTCCGCAATCCCACTGATAACTTCGGAGACGGCACCCACCTGTTTACCATGTTGTTCTAAGCTCGTGATTACTTGCGAGGCGATTTCAAGTTGTGCTGCTAGTTGTTCAATATCGGCAATGGTTTTATTCACCGCGTCCATGCCCAATTGGCTAGCAGACTGAGCGTTATTCGCCAGTTCTGATGCTGATTGAGTATTGCTACTCATATCTTCCGCGGTTTCACTCATTTCATGGACTGCGGCGGCCACTTGTTGACTTTCATCGACTTGAGCTTCGAGATTCGTCAAGCTGGTTTCAGAGGATTGTTGGCTGAGTTCCGTCATGTTACTGAGTTGTATCCCACTGTCCATAATGCGATTAACCACAGCGTTTAACTGGCTACTTTTCATTTTAAATGCCAATTCAATTTCAGCCAGATCATCCTGATTGCCGGTGTAAATATATTGCATCATTGGGTTGTCATAGCATTGACGGGCGACTTGACACAATTTTTCTACGCGTCTGGTACACCAATAAGTCGTGCTCAGACTTAATACAGCAAAGATGATTAAGCCGATATAAACGGGAAGCACTAGGCTAAGCAGTAAAGCGGCAATACCACTCAATAACAATGAGCCGGCTAGGCGCTGAAACAGACTGATTCTAGGTAAGCGCATTAACCAGGGTTTTTTACCATTTTTGAGTTGTTGATAGACTTCTTCAGCGCGAGTAACACTTTCTCTATTTGGGCAAGAACGTACCGATTGGTATTCAGTAATACGGCCATTTACTTTGATAGGACTAACAAAAGCATTGACCCAATAATGGTCGCCATTTTTACAACGATTTTTTACCATCCCCATCCACGATTCGCCTTGCTTGAGAAAGCTCCACATATTCCCAAATGCTTCAGGTGGCATATCCGGGTGGCGAACCATATTATGCGGTTGATCGATTAACTCTTCTAACGAAAAACCAGCAATTTCACAAAATTCTGGGCTAGCGTAGGTGATGATACTGTCAGGTTTAGTGGTTGATAGTAGATTATAATGGGGTGGAAATTGGACTTCTCTGTTAGTAATTGGCTGGTTAATACGCATGGTTGACATCCTTAGTTGAGAATTTAATGTTTGCCAACTTTTTTTTGTCTTATTTATAAGAATTCTTATTTTTTGTACTTATGAAAAATATAGCGCTAAACTCAATTTGATCCAGGTCAATTTTAAGTTTTTTATTGAACCATGATTTATTAGGTCAGTTTTTACGACTCGGAGAGATGCCGATAGGGTTTATCGCAGCGACTTTTTTGTCATTACTCTCACGTTTTTTAGTTAATTAATAATAACTAAGGTCAACATTGACCAATTGATGCTAGGCTTAAAACAATATAGGCTCAAACGATGCTATGGATTTTGTTGGAAGGTAGCCATGACAGAAGAACAGTTAGCGGTACTGTGTATTGATGATGACCCCTACATGCTCAGGGCACTTCAGCGTCTGCTTCGTCGTTTACGTCCGAATTGGCAAGTGCATTGCGAGAGCCAAGTCGGTCAACTGGATTTCACAAAACTACCACCATTTGCTTTGGTGATTTCAGATTACTTGATGCCAGACATGAACGGCGACAAAGTATTGATGGCGTTCCAGCAGTCGCGACCAGAGTGTGTGCGTGTGTTATTAACAGGAGACACCAATACCATTTTACCGCAACACACTCATAAATATGCGCACTTTTTAATTGCTAAGCCCTTTAGCCAAGAGGCTTTTTTACATCTTTTTAGTGCGATTGATCGCTTACAGCAGTTACCTTTCAATCATGCATGCCGACATCAACTTGGTGGTTTAATCGATATTCCGATCCCAGACCAATTGATTAAAGACTTACAGGCCAATATCAATTCTTCCCATTGTACGATTGACGATCTGGCACACATTGTCAGCCAAGATCCGGTGTTAGCAGCAAAAATTATTCAAATGGCTAACTCCGCTTATTTTGGTTATCAAAGACACACTGACTCTTTGAGCGAAGCTGTTGCTCGATTAGGAGCTAAACTCGTTGAGTCTATTGCACTTTCTTTATTGGTCAATAACCTGCATCCAACAAAGATCCAACAAGAAATCAGCGAACGGGCTTATCGCTCTAGCGCCCTCAGCCGGAGCATTGCCAAGCAGCTTGGATTTAGCCATGAAGAGCAAGATAAAGTGTTTATTGTTAACTTACTGAGCTGTTTGGGGAAAATA
>SLFB01000029.1 GCA_007124475.1 Vibrio sp.
AGGTAGGCTGTGCAGTAATTGCTTTACTGGCGCAGCTAAGCCAATTTCTTCGGGTTGTTGTAGGTTATACCAAAGACCTTTCGTTGCTTCCATTATGATGTCTGGTTTATGAGTTAACGCCAATAAAATTGGCGTAATATCCAGATGATAATGACTAAACGTATGTCGAAAAGTAATTAATGTTTGCTGAGATTGAATGTGGTTATCTTGTACAGCACGATGCGTTAACGTTGCTTCAATCTGCTGATCGGTATGTTGTGGAAAGCAGTATAATCCACCCCAAATACCGACTTGTGGCCGTTGTTCAAGCCAAACCTGCCCTTGATGATAAAGAATGACAAACCAGGTTTGCTTGACTGGTTTATCGCTTTTCGGCTTCTTTCCCGGGTAATCTAACGGATTGCCTTGGCGTTTAGCGAGACATAAATCGGCTACTGGACATAGAGTGCATTTGGGCTTACTACGGGTGCAGATCATGGCTCCCATATCCATCATAGCCTGATTGTATTTATCGACATCAATACTTGGGGTATGTTGCTCAGCGTATTGCCAAAGTTGGTTTTCGACTTGTTTTTTCCCCGGCCATCCTTTTACAGCAAAGCAGCGAGCTAAAGTTCGTTTCACATTGCCATCTAAAATGGCATGTGGTTTTTTAAATACCGAAGACAGCACAGCCGCAGCCGTTGAGCGTCCAACACCAGGTAACGCGTTCATCGCATCGAGCTCAGTTGGAAACTCCCCTTGATATTGTTCAACAATTATTTTTGCTGTTTTATGTAAATTACGGGCTCGGGCATAGTAACCAAGACCAGTCCAATGGTGTAGCACTTCATCTTGCGCCGCGTTAGCGAGCTCAAAGACCGTTGGGAAACGTTCAATAAAGCGCTGGTAATAGGGGATAACCGTGGTTACTTGGGTTTGCTGTAGCATGATTTCTGATAGCCATACTGTATAAGCAGTTTTATTTTGCTGCCAAGGTAGATGTTTACGGCCATAGGCATCGTACCAAGTCAAAATAGCGGAAGCGAATGGAGTCACGACATGCTCTGTAATAATTAGAATGATGGTTTAAAATTGCACCATAGAATGCTACTTAAGTACAACCGACAATTTATAAGGTTATCCTCTTTCAGCTTGAAGTGACGGTGGTGTTGGTGACGTTTGTTCACCCCAAGTACAGTTTGTCTACCCCAAGCACATGGTTTGCCTATGCTCATGGGGATGCAATCACTTACCCTGACTGGCAACGCTAGGTGGTTTGGCTATGCTGCTGGCAGTTATTTCAATGCGTTATCATCATGGCAGCCAATATCATGCGTAATAACACTTGCATGGCAAGCAATTCTTTGGATAATCACACTCCCTTTGAGTCAAGACGAAAAAATAGACAGGCAAGCGCAATGAGTGAAGTTACCACCAATCAATTGACAGAAGATGGCAAAGTGCTACGTAGGATCCGTAGTTTTGTTCGTCGTGAAGGTCGACTAACCAAAGGTCAAGAAGCGGCGATGAACGCCTGCTGGCCAACCATGGGGATTGACTATCAGACTGAGTTACTGGATTGGACTCAGGTGTTTGGTAACCAAAATCCAGTGGTGTTAGAAATTGGGTTTGGTATGGGGGCCTCATTGGTTGAAATGGCCAAAAATGCACCCGATAAAAACTTTATTGGTATTGAAGTGCATAGCCCTGGTGTTGGCGCTTGTTTAGCTTCTGCTCGCGATGCTGGTGTGACTAACTTACGAGTAATGTGCCACGATGCGGTTGAAGTCTTTGCTAACATGATCCCTGATAATAGTTTGGCGACACTACAACTGTTTTTCCCTGATCCTTGGCATAAAAAACGCCACCATAAGCGCCGTATTGTCCAGTTAGAGTTTGCAGAAATGGTGCGCCAAAAACTGATCCCAGGTGAAGGGGTGTTTCATATGGCAACGGACTGGGAAAACTACGCCGAGCATATGATTGAAGTGATGAATCAAGCTCCAGGCTATCGTAATCTCGCGTCGGAAGGGGATTATATCCCACGTCCAGAAGAGCGTCCGTTAACCAAATTTGAACAGCGCGGCCATCGCCTAGGGCATGGAGTATGGGATATTAAATTCCAACGAGTGAGTTAACCTGTCCTACCAGTTTATGCTGGACAAGTATTAAACTCGGCAAGATACTGCTCAGTAGCCTAGTCATGTGCTGTGATTAGGCGATATCCCTTTCCTTTTTGAGGTTGCAACTCGAAGGTTTGGGTATAGCACTTAGCCAACATGGTTTATCGTGTTGGCTTTTTTGACTCTCCCTACATTAAAAATCTGTTGGCTGATAAGACAGCAATCCATTTGGCTGTCTTATTGTATTCAGCGGCAATAATAATAAAAGTAAACTCAGACTATGAAACCAAGCTCCGCTATTTTAGCGACCATTCTCGATGAAGTTCGTCCATTCATTGGACAAGGTAAAGTAGCTAATTACATCCCCGCTCTGGCCCAAGTAGCGAGCGATAAACTCGGTATCGCGGTCTACACTAACCAGGGCGAGATCTTTGCTGCTGGTGATGCGCAGGAAGGGTTTTCCATTCAATCGATTTCCAAAGCGTTAAGTTTAACCTTGGCGATGGGCTTATATCAGCCAGATGAGCTATGGCAACGAGTTGGCAAAGAGCCTTCTGGTCAGGCATTTAACTCCTTAATTCAGTTAG
>SLFB01000257.1 GCA_007124475.1 Vibrio sp.
AAAAGCTGATGAAAAATGGTTTTGGACCACTGACTTTTATCTATTGGATGCATATACCAAAGGTGATCTCGATCAGCTCTTAGGCCAAAACCTTAGAGTACTAGACTCCTTACCCGTCGCTGAATGGCGATAAGGAAAACTAGCACACTAATATTTAAGCCTCTCCGCTCATTTTTTGAGCCGAGGGGCATTAAAGCTAGAGATAGCTTCAATTATTTACTTGCTATTATTCGCTTTTATTGAACCAAAATAACAAATATGCAACATTACCCATTGAATTACACATGGAGCCGTGATGATGAAAAAAACACTCTTAGCCGTCGCCCTAAGCAGTAGCATGCTGAGTGCGGCAGCTCTTGCCAATGATCTTTCTTTTGGTATTACCCAATACCCAAGCAATTTACACCCAGTTATTGACTCAATGACCGCCAATTCGTTGATCATGGGAACCGCATTTAGAGATATGGTCGCTTATAACCACGAGTGGCAAAACTTCTGTATGCTTTGTAAACAAACTCCATCATTAGACAACGGGTTAGCAGAAAAATACACTCGAGAAGATGGTACTGTCGGGATAAAGCTGACCGTAGAGTTAAAAGATGACTTATATTGGGGAGATGGTACCCCTATCACCACCAAAGACGTCTTGCTCTCTCATGCCGTCATGACCGACCCTAACGTAAAAGGCATTCCAGGCCTAGAAAGTAACCGGATCATGGAAAAAGTGGTCGCCTTAGATGATAAAAAATTCGAAGTCTATCTCAATCGCGCTCACTTTAAATATCGTGACTATATTCCATCGGTACTACCAGCGCATTTAGAAGAAGAGATTTACCGTCAAGACCCTGCCACCTATGACCGTCGCACTCTGTATGTGACGCAACCGACCAATCCGGGCTTGTACAATGGACCATTTCGAATCACTCAAGTCTCTCAAGGTAGCTTTATTACTTTAGAGCGTAATGAGCACTGGAAAGGTCAAGCACCGGATTTTAATCGCCTGATCTTTAAAGTGGTTGAAAACACAGCGGCGCTAGAAGCTCATTTATTATCAGGATCAGTTGACTATATTCCCGGTGAGCTGGGCTTTTCTATCGAGCAAGCACTCCAATTTGAAAAACGCCAAGGTAACCGCTTTAACGTAGAGTATGCGCCAGGATTACTGTACGAGCATCTTGACACCCAGATGGATAACCCTCACCTAGCCATTCGTGAAGTTCGTCAGGCACTCATGTATGGCATGAACCGTGAAGAACTGGTTAATCGCCTCTTTGAAGGTCGTCAGCCTGTGGCTCATACCAATGTGCACCCACTGGATGTGACCTTTTTTGAAGATGTGCATCAATATAGCTATGATCCGGTTAAGGCTCGTAAGCTACTAGAGCAAGCTGGCTACACCATGCGTAATAACGTCATGGTCGATAAAGAAGGTCGCCCATTACAGCTCGAGCTGATGACTACCGCTGGTAACCGCACCCGCGAGCTGGTTCAGCAAGTATTACAATCACAATGGCGACAAATCGGCGTTCGTGTGCAAATTAATAACCAACCGGCACGCGTATTCTTTGGTGAAACCCTCAATCAACGTAAACATCAAGCATTGGCGATGTTTGCTTGGGCATCCGCTCCTGAAAGCCCACCACTAACGACCCTACACTCAGCGCAAATTCCATCAGCTGAGAATAACTGGGCGGGTCAAAACTATATTGGGTACAACAACCCAGAAATGGATGCTTTATTAGAGAAAATTGAAGTTGAACTCGATGATGAAGCCCGTCATCAGTTGTTCCATAAAATGCAATCTCTTTATGCTGAAGATTTACCAGCACTGCCTCTGTACTTCCGTGCTGATAGCTACGTGATGCCAAAATGGCTCAAAGGCATTCGTCCAACGGGTCACAAGTATCCTTCTACCTTATGGGTAGAAGAATGGCGTAAAGATGGGGCATAAACCAATGAGCGAAGTATTATTAGATGTAAACCAATTACGGGTGACCTTTAACGGTCACCCGGCCGTGCATGATGTTAGCTACCGTATTCACGAAGGTGAAATTGTCGGTATTGTCGGTGAATCTGGTTGTGGTAAAAGCCTCGCTTCTCTCACTTTGATGGGCTTGCAGCCAAGTGTCATGCAAGCGTCTGGCTCAGTGAACTTTGCTGGACACAACATTCTGACTAATAGCCCACAGCAATGGCAAAAACTACGTGGTGAAGGCATTGCGATGATTTTCCAAGAGCCGATGACCGCGCTAAACCCTGTCGTGACGGTTGGTGACCAAATCGCAGAGATGTTCATTCTTCATCAAGGGGACAATAAAGTACAAGCGCGTCAAAAAGCCATTGAAATGCTGGAACAAGTTCATATCCCTGACCCACTCCGCCGAGCAAAAGCTTACCCACATGAGCTTTCAGGTGGCATGCGCCAACGAGTAATGATAGCGATGGCCTTAGCTTGTCGACCTAAATTGATCATTGCTGATGAACCAACGACAGCGCTTGATGTTACCGTACAAGCGCAAGTCCTAGATCTGCTTGAAGAACTACGTGAAACCACCGGAACCGCCATCCAGTTTATTAGCCACAACTTAGGGGTTGTCTCACAGTTAGCGGATCGCGTGGTAGTAATGTACGCAGGTCGCGTGGTGGAAGAAGGCACCTCAGACCAATTGTTTAGCGAGCCGCAACACCCTTATACACAAGGATTGCTGGCGACGCTACCTCGTATCGGTCATCGTCAAGCACGCTTACCAGCCATTGCCGGTAGTGTACCTCCGCTAGGACAACGTGGTACTGGCTGTCCTTTTGTTGACCGTTGCCAGCATGCTCGTGCTATCTGTCACCAAGAGATGCCCATGACACGCTCGCTTTCTCATTCACACAGCGTTGCTTGTCATAACGTGGAGGTTGTTGCTCATGCTAGTTAAATTGGAGAATGTTAGCCAAGCTTACCCGATTGGCGATAGTGACTTTTTTGGTCGTCATCAGCAATATCTACACGCTGTCGATGATATTTCACTGCATATTACCAAAGGTGAGACGCTAGCCATTGTCGGTGAATCTGGCTGTGGTAAATCGACATTGGGTCGTATGGTGTCCTTACTAGAAAAACCAAGCAAAGGTGAAGTCTATATCGGCGGTCAGCCAACGGCTAACTTAAGTAAAAAAGACATGAAAGCACTGCGTAAACAGCTTGGCTTAGTATTTCAAGACCCGTACTCAGCGCTCAATCCGCGGATGACTATTTCACAGCTGGTATCTGAACCTTTAGAGGTATATGGCATCGGCAATCGCCAGCAGCAGCGTGAAAAGGTATTAGAAGCGCTCAAGTCTGTCGGTCTTAGCGAAGATGCACTTAACCGTTATCCTCATGAGTTCTCTGGTGGTCAACGACAACGGATTTGTATTGCTCGTGCTTTGGTCTTAGATCCTGAACTGATCATTGCCGATGAACCATTATCAGCTTTGGATGTTTCAGTGCAGAGCCAAGTGCTAAACCTATTCGTGGAGTTAAAAGAGTCACGCCAGCTGTCTTTTTTCTTTATCAGTCATGATATGGCCGTGGTCGATCACCTCGCCGATACCGTCATCGTGATGTATTTAGGTCGAATCGTTGAGCAAGCGCCACGAGAAGTCTTTTTCTCTAACCCAGCGCACCCTTATAGCCAAGCGTTACTCGCTGCCGTACCTGAAGTCGCTTTAGGCCGTCGACGTAAAGGTTTAGCACTGCAAGGGGATGTGCCAAGCCCAATTAATCCACCATCGGGTTGCACTTTCCATCCTCGCTGTGCCCATGCTGATGATTTATGCCGTCAAAAGAAACCGGCGATGCAGACTCTAGAGCATGCTAAACATCAGGTAGCATGCCACTACCCACAACGGGTCATTGCCACCAGCTCGGCCACCAACAATGAAACTCATATTGCTGTTACGGAGGTTTCATGAAAACCTATTTAGCTCATCGCTTTATACAAAGCCTGTTGGTTTTGTTATTTGTTTCTTTTGTTTCTTATAGCCTCATTGGTTTAATGCCTGGCGATCCGATTGATATGATGTTTGAATCTGATCCAAGTATGACACCTGCAGACGTGGCAAGAATGAAAGCCTTATATGGTTTAGACCAACCACTAATCACCCGTTACTGGCACTGGTTAACCTCTGCGCTACAAGGAGATTTTGGTTATTCGCGCCTCTATTCTCAACCAGCGATTGATGTGTTAATCCCTGCGGTAATCAATACCTTAAAGTTGGTTGGTTTCGCCACTTTCTTCTCACTCGCTATCGCGATTCCAGTTGGTATTATCGCCGCGTTAAAACACCGGAGCTGGGCGGATTACGTTATTAGTTTTACCGCCTTTGTCGGCTTTTCAACTCCAGCGTTTTGGTTAGCGCTGATGCTGATTTTGCTGTTCTCGGTAACGCTAGGTTGGTTCCCTGCTGGCGGTACCGGACAGGCTGAAGGTGGCGGCTTTTGGCTCACCGCTAAACACATGGTATTGCCAACCATCACCTTAACGGTCCTGAACGTCGCCAGCCATTCTCGTTATGTGCGTGGCACCATGCTCGAAGTGATGCGCCAAGATTATATCCGCACCGCAAAAGCTAAAGGCGCTGACAGTAAACGAGTAGTTATCCACCACGCGCTGCGTAATGCCATGATCCCGCTAGTGACTATCGTGGCTCTTGATATTGGCTTTATGCTATCAGGCGCTTTGATCACTGAAACTATTTTTGCTTGGCCTGGTATGGGTAAACTCATCTTTGATGCCATTATGGGTAATGACTATAATTTGGCGTTACTTGGCTTAATGGTCATCACCTTTACTGCCCTATTGGGTAATTTAGTGGCTGACTTATTATACGCCAAACTCGATCCGCGGATTTCACTCAGTCGAGGCGCAACATCATGAGCCAAGGAACTACAACAATGAACGCTAATGTTACCCTAACGGAACAGCCCAAAGCGCAGCCAAGTGTTTCTCCTTGGCGCTTAGTTTGGAATCGTTTTAAACGCCACAAAGCCGGTGTAGTGAGCGCCATCTTTGTCATCCTGTTAGTGATCTTATGTTTTTCTGCTTCACTAATCGCAAGCTGGATGGGACATGACCCATTTGAAGTTAACTTCTTTGCGCGCTTAGAGCCAGCCAGTGGCACACATTGGTTAGGCACCGATGAACTAGGTCGCGATGTGTTTCTTCGCCTTTTATATGGCGGTCAAATCTCATTAATGGTCGGCGCGGTTGCCGCTTTCGCAACAGCAATTATCGGTAGTTTGATCGGCGTATGCGCCGGCTACTTCGGTGGAAAAATCGATGCCGTACTGATGCGTATTGCTGACTTTACGTTATCACTACCAACCTTACCGCTGATGATCGTATTAGCTGCTGTAGACTTAAGGAAAATTGGTCTACCCGATGAGTGGGTACAAGGGGATACAATTAGCCTATTGCGCATTATCGTGATTGTAGCTCTGTTTGGCTGGCCGACTACCGCTCGTCTCGTTCGTTCAGGAACCTTGTCGGTACGTGAGCGTGAATACGTTAAGGCAGCGGTTGGTTATGGTGCTTCTTCGGCGCGTATTATTCGCAAGCACGTGTTGCCAAACGTGTTATCTCCGGTGATCATTTCGACTACCATGGCATTAGGTGGCGTTATTCTGCTAGAAAGTGCGTTATCATTCCTTGGTTTAGGCATTCAACCTCCCCTACCGTCATGGGGTAATATGCTACAAAACGCTCAAGAGATGATTTGGCAATCACCTGGGTTGGCTATTTATCCTGGTGTAGCCATTTTATTCACGGTAATGGCCTTTAACTTTTTAGGTGATGCACTGCAAGATGCTTTAGACCCGAAAGCTTAATTCTCACCATAAACTCTCATCAAGCAGCTCTTCTAGAGCTGCTTTTTTATCTTTTGAGTAAGATTATTTTTACTTATTTTACTTGAAGTTATTATTTTCAAACCTTACTTATACCCAAACAACTTGGAGTTGCAGGTAGGCGGCAAGTGAGTAAGTCCCCATGAGCATAGATAGACTATGTGATTGGGGCGAACGAACGTAGCCAACAACCCTGCAGCTTCAAGTAGGAAGGGTATATAAGATAAGGCATCCACCACATCTTCATTGACTCTTAATTACGCTTATATGGGAGTAACGATGAATAACTTACCGCATCTTCATTTACACATTCATGAATCTTCATCAGGTACAGCCAACGCTTCTTGGCCTGCCGTAATGAGTTTTCCTCAGTGCCATCGAGATAAGCTGTTCTTACCAGAACCCAAACACGTCGTTTTTATACCGAACCTTTGGTTTTGGTTAGAAGTCATGAGACAAGCAAAACTATGGCAACCAACGATCCATTAATAAGCAAGTGACTTGGCTACTATTCATCTCCACCACCATAGATGACTATCTCGTTATCGCGAATAGTGGGTGTTACACCTGAGTAGGGCAAGAAAAAACAAAGCCGCGATAAGTCAATCATCCTTATCGCGGCAAAATATCGAGCATCAATACTATCTTTAGGCAGCTTTGTCGTTCGCCGTCACCGTGGTTTTATCTATAATCAATGCTTGGTGTAACGCGCAAATGGCGCTGTTATAATCTCCGTCTTCCACCACAAACTGCACATTAACATCGCGCATTGATGAATGAGCCGCCATGGGATTCACCCCAGCTTCAATTAAAGCCTGCATCCCTTTACCCAAGGCTAAGTTAGTATTAATCGAGGCACCAATCGCTGAAATCAAAGCCACCATCTTGCCGGAAATAGAGGCATTAGGATAACGTTTTTCTGCTTTATAAAGAACTTGATTGAGGTTATCACTTGTCCCACTCAAGAAGTAAGTCATTGAGTTAGCATTCATCTCTTTACCAACTAAATGCACTTTAGATTCGGCAATGATCTCCATCAGCTCGTAACTGACATTATCAATGCTGCCAACCATACTTTGATCAAACATATGCAAAGCAAACACTTTATTACGTCCGGCAATAATCTCTACTTTATTGGCTTCAGGTTGATGATGGTTAGAAATTAAAGTACCCGTATGTTCTGGCTCAAAAGTATTTTTAACTCGTAATTCTATACCCTGTTTCCGCAAACCCGCAGCGGCATTAGGATGAATGGCTTCCATACCTAAATTAGCGAGTTGATCGGCAACATCAAAATTGGTTAACCCTAGGGGGCGAACTTTATCGGGGCCGACGACGCGAGGATCCGCCGAGCTTAAATGATATTCTTTATGGATAATTGCTTGATCGGCATTGGTCAAAACCGCTATGCGACTAAAGGTCATCTCACTGTAGCCACGATCATAACTTTTCATTAACCCTTGATCGCAATAAGCATAACCAGTCACAATGGGTAGCTCTTTGCTCACATCAATATCTGCGAACGCACGTTGAATCACTTGATCTAATTCGCCACGAGTTTGTTCATTCCATCCAGATAAATCGACAAATCTGGCATTAATGCCCAACGCTTTCAGTTTTAGAGTAGTGTTGTAAGCACTGTGCGCCTCTCCAATCGAGGACAAAAACTCACGAATTTGTGGTAAATATTGCCGAAGAGAAAACTGACCGTATTGACAAGTTTCGAGAATATTATTCACGCAATTTACAGCTTCAGCGATACGCGAGCGAATAAATTTGTCTGCGCGAATTCGGCTCATTGGATCAGCAAATAAATTCTCGTTAATCATTAACATACGCTGCTCAAGCTCGTACACAGCATCCTGCCAATGTTCGTCACGCTTAGCTATCATTTGGTAAATGCCCGGCTTACCTGTACGTTTACATTCGAGTAGTGAATCGGTCATTCCTGAGTAAGCGGAAACAACAAAGACACGGTGGTAAGGGTTTGCAGGCCTAAGAAAGATATTGTCCAAAACAGCATCAAAGGCTGACATGGATGTACCACCGATTTTTTCTACGGTGTAAGACATGAGGTCTCCTTGTATTGAATATCGGTTAGTGAGGAGGGGCGCAAAGCAACTTTTGCAGCCTTGCTTTGCGCTATTAATGTGTCGTTAGTCAACCAGAGGATAAACACCGTCTTTATCGTGTACCTCTGCTCCCGTAATTGGCGGATTAAAAACACATGCCATCACCATATCGGCATCTTTGTAAGCTCTCAGATAATGCTCATCATGCTTATCTAAAATATACAAAGTTCCTGGCTTGATAGGGTAAGTTTCACCCCCGACGACTTCTATCTCCCCTTCACCCGACATACAATAGACGGATTCTAAGTGGTTCTTATAGTGAATGTGTGTTTCACTATTTTGGTAAATCGTTGTGATATGGAACGAAAAGCCCATGTTATCGTCTTTTAATAACATCCGGACACTTTCCCAAGTTTCAGCTACTACTCGACGCTCGCTTTGTTGGCACTCTTTTAATGTTCTAACTATCATGACGGTTCCTTAAGATGCTTTTTGAATCAGTTGTGAAGCGACGTTTTCTACCGCTTGCTGGAAGATGGTTAATCCTTGTTGCAATTCACTTTCACTGATAGTCAATGGACAGAAGAATTTAACCACTTGATCTTCTGGTCCAGCAGTCTCAATCACCATACCTAAACGAAAACACTCACGAGCAATCTTATTGGCAATCTCACCATATTGACATTCAATTCCTTGCATCATTCCGCGACCTTTGTGACGAGTAAATAAAGTCGGGAAGCGACGTAAAGTAGCCTGTATGACTTGAGTAACCTGTTCAGTGCGAGCTTTAATATGCTGCTCAAATTCATCGTTAGCCCAATAAGTTTCTAGCGCCTTAGTCGCAGTGACAAAAGCATGATTATTGCCACGAAACGTTCCGTTATGCTCACCGGGCTTCCACGCATCGAGCTCTGGTTTAAATAGCACAACCGCTAGCGGCAGACCATAACCACCAATTGACTTAGATAACGTAACAATATCGGGTTTGATCTCAGCAGGCTCAAAGCTAAAGAAAGTCCCCGTTCGACCACATCCTGCTTGAATGTCATCCACAATCATCAATACACCGTGCGCTCGACAAATTTTTTCAAGCTTTTGCAGCCAAGCGGTAGATGCTACGTTTAAACCGCCTTCGCCTTGTACTGTTTCAAGCAATACCGCAGCAGGCTTATCTAAGCCTGAAGATGGGTCATTAAGCATCGTTTCAAATAATGCTAGGCCGTCGATATCAGCATAGCCATCAAACGGCAAACGTGTCACTCCAGATAAACTTAAACCTGCGCCACCACGATGATGCTGATTACCTGTCGCTGCTAAAGCGCCATAGGTACAACCATGGAAGCCATTGGTGAAAACAACAATGTTGCTTCGGCTTGTGACTTTTCTAGCGAGTTTCATCGCTGCCTCCACAGCATTAGTCCCTGTAGGACCGGTAAACTGAACTTTATAGTCCAGTTGACGTGGGGCAAAAATATAAGTTTGTAGCGCATTAAGAAAATCGGCTTTTGCTTCTGAATGCATGTCTAAACCATGAGTAATGCCATCTTTGTCAATGTACTCAAGCAAAGCCTGTTTAAAAATAGCGTTATTGTGTCCGTAATTGAGTGAGCCTGCGCCCGCTAAGAAATCTAAATAGGCATCACCATCTTGGGTATACAACCAACTTCCTTTCGCGGTAGAAAAAACCACAGGAAAGTTATTGGCATAAGATTGAACGTTTGATTCTTTCTTTTTGAAAATATCCATAACGATGGGATTTATCCTTTTTGGTTAATGGGTAAAGTTAACGGAATACGGTATAGGTATTCCGTATCATGCTCACCGTCAAAGTGACGCGTCGCATCAAGAAACGTAGAGACTTCTCCACGCTCCCCATGAACTCGATCAAGTTTTTTAAACAAACTCCAAGAACCTTGGTTATCTCGAGTTATGGTTGTTTCTACTACTTTGATATCTGTGAGCTGTTCACGAGTTAATAATTCACTCAGCATATGGAAAGCCAGACCTTTACCTCGTGCAGTTTTACTGACCGCGACTTGCCATATGAATAATTCATTCGGCTTGTCTGGCTTGCGATAGGCTGAAATAAAACCAACCAGTTCTCCATTACGCTCAGCGACCACGCAAGTGCTTTGAAAATGGGTTGATTGTAAGAAGTTACAATAAGCGGAGTTTTCATCCAATGGCGCACATTGTGCGATCAAATCGTGAATTCGCTTACCATCACTGCGTTGAGGAACTCGGAAGGTCCACTCATCCTGAGTGTTTTGCATAATTTCTGGGTATGCGACCCAAGAAGATGCTGTCATCATTGTGTGATACATACTATCCATTAGAACTCTAAACAAGTTTCCTATATAAACTAACATCCCCACCGGCATTTTCAACCCTAAATTCACCAACAAAGACGAAACCCAATAGCAA
>SLFB01000070.1 GCA_007124475.1 Vibrio sp.
ACCGGATGGCGCGCCCGAAAGGATTCGAACCTTCGACCTTTGGCTCCGGAGGCCAACGCTCTATCCAGCTGAGCTACGGGCGCATGCCCTATCGGCGGAGTGGAATAATACGGATATCCCCCTAGGCCGTCTAGTACTTTTTTAACTTTTTTTATTGATCGATGCCTTTTTCAACAAAAACAGCTTAAAAAGCTATATTTCACCTGACTCGTCCTCGCCCAGCTCGGCTTTGCGCATAAAAAGCAAGCAATCCCCTCCACTCGCCAATTAAAGCCACTACTTTTTAAACATCGCCCTTAGGTTGGCGATATGAGCTTGGCCTTTATCCATTCGCTCTTGTTGTGACAGCTCTTTTTTCTTACTTTCCCATTCGACATCGTCATAAGGTAATTCATCTAAAAAGCGGCTTTGCGTTGGTTTAATCAATTCACCAAACTGACGGCGTTCTTTACAAACAGTAAAGGTTAATTCTCGCTGCGCTCGTGTAATTCCCACATACATTAAACGCCGCTCTTCCTCAACATTGTCTTCATCAATGCTCGTTTGATGGGGCAAAATACCTTCTTCAGCACCAATTAAGTAAACGTAAGGAAACTCTAACCCTTTCGAGGCGTGTAACGTCATTAGCTGAACAGCATCACTATCTTCGTCTTGTTCACTACGCTCCATCATATCGCGTAAGGTTAAGCGTTGAACCACTTCTCTCAGTGTTTTTTCTTCTTGATCATAATTATCGCCTTCTAAATCGGCCACAATCCACGAGTAGAGCTCAGAAACATTTTTCATGCGCATTTCTGCCGCTTTGGCGCTAGCCGATGTTTCATACAGCCAATCTTCATAGTGAATATCACGCACCAATGAACGTAAAGCTTCAACCGTATTACCGCGTTCAGCATTATCGGCAATACTCACCAGCCACTGGGTAAAACGGCGTACATTATCCAGCCCTCGTCCAGAGAGATGTTGCTCTAGTCCTAGTTCAAAGCTGGCGGCAAACATACTCTTACCACGCATATTGGCGTAACTACCGAGTTTTTCTAACGTTGCAGGGCCTATTTCTCGTTTCGGCGTATTGACTATCCGTAAGAAAGCATTGTCATCGTCTGGGTTAACCAACACACGTAAATAAGCCATGATGTCTTTGATTTCAGCGCGTGCAAAAAATGAAGTCCCCCCTGATAATTTATAGGGCACTCGGTTCTGCATCAAAGATTTTTCAATCAAACGAGATTGATGGTTACCACGGTATAAGATGGCATAATCACGATATTCGGTGCGGTTAAGAAATTTATGAGCAATCAGTTCGGCAGTGACGCGTTCTGCTTCATGATCTTCATTATTAGCCAGAATAACTTTGAGCTTTTCACCATCGGGGATATCTGAAAACAATGCCTTTTCATACACATGGGGGTTATTGGCAATCAAAATATTGGCGGCACGTAAAATTCGACTGGTTGAGCGATAGTTCTGCTCTAATTTAATTAATTTTAATTGGCTAAAATCTTGCCCTAACTGCACCAAGTTTTGTGGTCTAGCACCACGCCAAGAATAAATAGACTGATCGTCATCGCCGACGACAGTCAAGCGCCCACGCTCGCCAACCAGTAATTTGACCAGTTCATATTGACTGCTATTGGTATCTTGATACTCATCAACCAGTAAATAACGAATCCGATGTTGCCAACGTTCTCTGATCTGTTGCTGATCACGTAATAACAAGACGGGTAGTAAAATCAGATCGTCAAAATCTAACGCATTGTATGCACGCATTTGCGTCTGGTAATCATCATAACATGCAGCGAAGCACTGCTGTTGTTCACCTTGAGCACTGGCTTTCGCTTGCTGCGGAGACACCATATCGTTTTTCCAATTGGAAATGGCGCTCGATAACTGGCGTAGTAAGTCTTTATCGCCCTCTAACTGTGCTTCGGTCAGCTCTTTCAATAAGGCCAGTTGGTCTTGATCATCAAACAATGAGAAACCAGGTTTTAACCCTAATGCTTTGTATTCTTTACGAATGATATTCAAACCTAAGGTATGAAACGTTGAAACCATCAACCCACGAGCTTCAGCTTTACCTAAGGTCTGGGCAACACGCTCTTTCATTTCTCGCGCCGCTTTGTTGGTGAAGGTCACTGCGGCAATATTACGCGCCTTGTAACCACACTGTTGCACTAAATAAGCAATTTTATTGGTGATCACGCGAGTTTTTCCTGAACCAGCACCTGCTAAAACCAAGCAAGGTCCTGATACGTATTTTACCGCTTCATCTTGTCGTGTGTTGAGTTTCATTATGCTCTCTAGTCGAGGGGGAACTACCGATAACATGATAATGCGGCTTAGCAGTCAATACCATGCTCAAATCAATATCGATGCTGAAACACCCATATTATATTGTACAGGTGTATTGCAAAAAACGAGGCGAATCGTCTATGATGCGCTACGTTTAGAATTATTTTGTTACCAAGCAATAAAAAACAAAATACATAGCAACTTATTGCAATGTGAGTTAATTAGGCAAAGAATGGTGTCTTGCTCTCGATAACAACGATGGTTATGGCATAGCAAATACACCTCGCTCGTCCATCACAACGTGCGGTAACGCTCAATAAAAGTAATTAGAGCAATCTAGTTCATACTTTGCCCTCAAAACACGGCCTAAACTCAATATTATTCATATTTACTCCTCTCTATGAGAGGGTTTCAACATCAACTTGGAGTCCTTACCCGAATGAAAAAGTGGACATTATTTATGTTACTTATCGTGGTACTGCTGTTTGGTAGCGTGATAGGTTTCAATCTATTTAAGCAACATAAAATTGCCGAATATATGGCTAATCGACCTGAAGCCGAATTTCCCGTCACGGTTACCGATGTTCAGCCCGTTGATTGGATACCTGTCATTGAAGCGATCGGCTTTATTGAACCGAACCAAGGCGTTACTTTAACCACGGAAACCAGTGGTGTTATTGATCAAATCTTATTTGAATCTGGAGCTCAAGTTGAAGATGGTCAGCCTTTGCTAATGCTTGACTCTGAAGTTGAGAAAGCCAATTTAAGAAGCGCTCAAGCTCGCCTCCCTGCCGCAAAAGCAAAATATGAACGCTACAAAGGTTTATTTAGTAAAGGCTCGATATCCAAGGAAGCGTTTGATGAAGCTGAAGCCAGTTATTACTCTCTGGCTGCTGATATTGAAAGCTTAAAGGCGTCTATCGCGCGTCGTGAAATTAAAGCTCCGTTTGCTGGCGTAGTGGGCATTCGTAACGTAAACCTGGGCCAATATCTACAACCAGGAACAAGTATTGTTCGCTTAGAAGATACCACCGTCATGCGTTTACGATTTACTGTACCGCAAACAGAAATTTCACGTATTGCCATTGGGCAAGACGTGGACATTTTTGTCGATGCCTATCCACAGGATATTTTTAAAGGCTCTATCAGCGCCATTGAACCCGCGGTGAGTATGCAAAGTGGCTTAATCCAAGTCCAAGCGGATATCCCAAATAGTGATGGCAAACTACGTACTGGTATGTTTGCTCGTTCACACATCATTTTACCAGCGCTATCGAATCAAGTAACGCTGCCACAAACCGCGATTACCTTTACCCTCTATGGCGACAGTGTCTTTGTGGTGACGAATGATGAGGGAACCCAACGTGTTGAACAGCGAGTGATTAAAGTTGGTGAACGTACTCGCGATATCGCCCATATTCTTGAAGGTGTTGAACCCGGTGAAGTTGTGGTTACTACCGGGCAAGTTCGTTTAAGTAATGGCGTTAAAGTACGTATCGTTGAAAGTGACGCAACCGTGCCACCAGCCGCAACACCTATGCTGTAACCGGAGGAATTATGCGCTTTACTGATGTTTTTATTAAACGTCCAGTTTTAGCGGTATCGATCAGCTTTCTGATTGCATTGCTTGGTTTGCAAGCCATGTTTAAGATGCAAGTGAGCGAATACCCTGAAATGACCAATACGGTGATTACCGTCTCCACCAGCTATTACGGTGCCAGTGCCGACTTGATTCAGGGCTTCATTACTCAGCCATTAGAACAAGCGGTGGCTCAAGCTGACAATATCGATTATATGACGTCGCAATCGGTATTAGGCAGCTCGAAAATCACTGTGTATATGAAGCTCAATACTGATCCGAATGCGGCATTGGCAGATATTTTAGCTAAGACCAATTCGGTACGTTCTCAATTACCTAAAGAAGCTGAGGATCCATCGGTCAGTATGTCAACGGGATCAACTACCGCTGTTCTGTATTTAGGTTTTACCAGCGATGAACTCGATTCCAGTCAAATCACCGATTACTTACAACGAGTGATAAACCCTCAACTGTACGCGATTAACGGCATCTCAAGTATCGACCTGTACGGTGGGATGAAATATGCCCTGCGTGTATGGCTAGATCCTGCCAAGATGGCAGCGTTTAACCTGACTGCTAAAGATGTGATGGGGGTGCTGAGCGCAAATAACTATCAATCTGCAACCGGACAAATCACTGGTGAGTTTGTCATTTTTAATGGTAGTGCTGATACTCAGGTCTCTAGTGTCGAGGAATTAAAAAATCTTGTCGTCAAAAGTGATGCTAATAATGTCATTCGCTTAGAAAATATCGCTAATGTGACTCTAGCGAAAAGTCATGACGCTTATCGAGCTAGTGCCAATGGACAAGAGGCGGTCGTTGCGGCGGTCAACGCGGCACCCAGTGCCAATCCAATCAATATTGCTAAAGATGTCCTGGATGTTCTACCTGAGCTTGAGCGTAATATGCCGAGCACGATCAAGATGAACGTCATGTATGATTCTACGGTAGCAATTAACGAGTCGATTCATGAGGTTATCAAAACCATCATTGAAGCAGCGTTAATCGTTCTGGTCGTGATCACCCTATTTTTGGGCTCATTACGTGCGGTGATTATTCCTATCATTACCATCCCCTTATCGCTTATCGGGGTGGCAATGGTCATGCAAGCAATGGGATTCTCATGGAACTTAATGACCTTGCTAGCCATGGTATTGGCGATCGGCTTAGTGGTCGATGACGCGATTGTGGTATTGGAAAATATTGACCGGCATATTAAAGAGGGCGAATCACCCTTTCGAGCAGCCATTATCGGTACTCGGGAAATTGCGGTACCCGTTATTTCCATGACGTTAACCTTAGGTGCGGTGTATGCACCAATTGCGTTAATGGGCGGGATCACGGGTGCATTGTTTAAAGAGTTTGCCTTAACGCTTGCGGGGGCGGTATTTGTTTCTGGTATCGTCGCTTTAACTTTGTCGCCAATGATGTGCTCGAAAATGCTTAAGGCTAACGAAGCGCCAAATAAATTCGAGCAAACTGTGCATCAGCTACTCGACAAGCTGACTCAACGTTATGATCGCATGCTGCAAGCGGTGATGTTGCATCGGCCAGTCGTGATTGCCTTTGCGATCATCGTTTTTGCCAGTCTGCCAATTTTATTTAAATTCATCCCAAGTGAGTTAGCCCCAGCGGAAGATAAAGGGGTAATCATGTTGCTCGGTACTGGACAATCGAACGCCAACTTAGATTACCTATCGAACACTATGAACGAGGTGAATCAGATTCTTTCTGCGCAACCTGAAGTGCAATTTGCTCAAGTATTTACTGGGGTGCCAAACTCTAACCAAGCGTTTGGTATAGCTTCAATGCTCCCTTGGAGTGAACGTCAAGCTAGCCAAGCCGAGGTGACAAAACGTGTTGGCCACTTAGTGCAAGATATTCCCGGCATGGCGGTAACGGCCTTCCAAATGCCCGAGTTACCCGGCGCGGGTTCTGGGTTACCGATTCAGTTTGTCATCACTACACCTAACGCATTTGAGAGCTTATTCACCATTGCCAGTGATGTATTGGCGCAAGTCAAAGCCAGCCCATTATTCGTTTATTCGGATTTGGACTTGAACTATGACTCTGCGACGATGAAGATCAACATCGACAAAGACAAGGCGGGCGCTTATGGCGTGACCATGCAGGATATTGGTATGACGTTAGGCACCATGATGGCCGATGGCTATGTTAACCGTATTGACTTAGATGGCCGCTCTTACGAGGTCATTCCGCAAGTCGAGCGTAAATATCGCCTTAACCCAGAATCAATGAAAAACTACTTTGTCCGTGCTGCCGATGGCAATATGATCCCGTTGGGTAGCTTAATCACCATTGATGTGGTCGCCGAGCCTCGTTCACTGCCCCACTTTAATCAGTTAAACTCAGCAACCGTTGGTGCGGTACCGGCACCAGGCACAGCAATGGGTGATGCCATCGCTTGGTTTGAAAACATTGCTGACACTCAGCTGCCTAAAGGCTACAGCCATGACTACATGGGTGAAGCAAGACAGTATGTCGCTGAGGGCAGTGCCCTGTATGTCACTTTTGGTTTAGCATTAGCGATCATTTTCTTGGTGTTAGCGATTCAGTTTGAATCGATTCGCGATCCATTAGTGATCATGGTCTCTGTACCTTTAGCTATCTGCGGCGCGCTGATCGCGCTAGCTTGGGGGGCTTCAACCATGAATATCTACTCGCAAGTCGGCTTAATCACTCTGGTCGGTTTGATTACGAAACATGGGATTTTGATTTGTGAAGTCGCTAAAGAAGAACAATTGCATAATAAGCTGAATCGTATTGATGCTGTAATGGCCGCGGCCAAGGTTCGTCTACGTCCAATATTGATGACCACAGCAGCAATGATTGCAGGCTTGATACCATTGATGTATGCCACCGGTGCAGGGGCTGCACAACGCTTTAGTATTGGTATTGTGATTATCGCGGGTCTCTCGATTGGTACTCTGTTTACGCTATTTGTACTTCCGGTAATTTATAGCTATTTAGCGGAGAAACACAAACCGCTTCCTATCTTCGTTGAAGATAAGGATCTAGAGAAACTCGCACGGATTGATGAAGCAAAAGCCGCTCAACGGCAACTGGCCGAAAATCGCTTGTAAGCTTCTTTCTCTGTTATCGTCAAGGCCACAAACGTGGCCTTTTTTTATTGGCTAAGTAACGACTTTTCAGCATTAATTGCATAGAATAGCGGCAATAAAATAGGAGAGACCACCCAATGTTTGATCCCAAAAAGCTAGAACAAATTGCCAAACAGATCCACGATTCAATGCCTCAACCCGTCAAAGATCTAGGCTCTGATGTAGAACAGAAAGTGCGCCAAGTTATCCAAGGACAATTAAATAAACTCGATGTGGTTAGCCGAGAAGAATTTGATGTGCAAACGCAAGTGTTATTACGCACTCGTCAAAAGTTGAATGAAATGGAACAAAAAATCAGCGAGTTGGAAGCCAAGCTTAACGATAAGTAAGTGACGACTCCGCCCCGATAAAGATTCATGTTGTTAACATCGCGGACAAAAAAGTGGGGCTTCGTGTATCACTTAGCCCCTTTATTATATTTTATGTTGTTGTGTTTGCAGTGTTGCTCTTTAATGTGACTTGCGGTTATTCATCACCAACCGCAATACGCTTCATATCTTGCATATAGCCACGTAGTTCTTCGCCGATATATTCAACCGGATGGTTACGAATCGCGCTGTTAACTTCAATTAAGGTTGCGTTATCCACTTGATTGGAAACCGCACCCAGCCCTTTACCAATCACATCGGTATTGATTAAAGGCATAAATTGCTCACGTAATAATGGCGTAGCGACATTAGCAAATAAATAATTGCCATACTCAGCGGTATCTGAGATCACTACGTTCATTTCATATAAACGCTTACGAGCAATGGTATTGGCAATCAATGGTAACTCGTGTAGCGATTCGTAGTAGGCGGATTCATCAATAATGCCTGATGCGGTCATTGCCTCAAACGCTAACTCTACCCCAGCGCGAACCATGGCGATCATCACAATGCCATTATCAAAATACTCTTGTTCAGTAATTTTAATGTTTGACTCAGGATAGTTCTCAAAGGCCGTTTGTGCCGTTTCCGCGCGCCAACCCAATAGCTCGGCATCATCATTCGCCCAGTCGGCCATCATGGTGCGAGAAAAATGGCCAGCAATAATGTCATCCATGTGTTTGTTATACAAAGGACGTAATAACTCTTTGAGTTGCTCAGATAACTCAAACGCTTTAATTTTCGCTGGGTTTGATAGGCGATCCATCATATGGGTGATACCACCAAACTTAAGTGCTTCGGTGATGGTTTCCCAACCATATTGCAGTAGCTTTCCGGCATAACTCGGGTCAATACCATCCGCAACCATCTTTTCATAACAAACGATGGAGCCAGCTTGTAACATGCCACAAAGAATGGTTTGCTCACCCATTAAGTCTGATTTTACTTCAGCCACAAACGATGACTCTAAACAGCCGGCGCGATGACCTCCGGTTGCTGCTGCCCACGCTTTAGCAATCTCCCAACCTTCCCCTTGAGGGTCATTTTCAGGGTGAACTGCAATTAGGGTAGGAACACCAAAGCCACGCTTATACTCTTCACGAACTTCAGTCCCAGGACACTTAGGAGCCACCATAACGACAGTGATGTCTTTGCGGATCTGCATACCTTCTTCAACGATGTTAAAACCGTGGGAATAGCCAAGAGCAGCTCCTTGCTTCATCAATGGCATGATACTTTCGATGACATTGGTGTGCTGCGTACCTGGGGTTAGGTTAATCACTAAATCCGCCTGCGGGATCAGTGTTTCATAGCTACCGACTGGAAAGCCGTTAGACTGTGCATTCTTATAAGATTGACGTTGTTCATCAATCGCGGCTTGGCGTAAAGCATAAGCAATATCAAGGCCAGAATCACGCATGTTGAGGCCTTGGTTTAGACCTTGAGCGCCACACCCTACAATGACTATTTTCTTGCCTTTCAGATAATCTGCTTCTGTCGCAAACTCTTCCTTTGCCATAAAACGACAACGGCCCAACTGATCGAGCTGTTCACGTAAATTTAATGTGTTGAAATAGTTAGCCATTGTGCGCTCCTTGATGATGATCCATACGCTCGGTGGTCATACACCGAATAGCTTTCATAGTAGTGCATGAATACTATTGCTTAAAGTGATATATTCACAAGCAGTAATTGCAATAAATGCAACAATGGCGGAATTGATGAACATTAAAACCCTGCAGCTATTTGTACACCTGTGTGAGCATAAAAACTTTAGTAGTACCGCAAAAGCATTGCATGTCAGCCCTTCAGCTCTGAGTCGACAAATTCAAAAGCTTGAGGACGAGATTGGTCACAGTTTGTTTGTACGCGATAATCGAAGTGTTGAAATCACGCCATCGGGCTACAAACTGTTACCGGTTGCCCAACGTATGCTGCACGATTGGCGGCAATTACAGTTGCAGCTAGATGAACAACACAGTGAATTAAAAGGAGAGATCCGCTTATTTTGCTCAGTGACGGCCAGTTATAGCCATCTACCGGATTTGCTCAATGCTTTTAGACTCCAGCACCCTTATATTGAGTTTAAACTACTCACGGGTGATCCTGCTCAAGCGATTGAGATTATTCTTGAAGATGAAGCGGATATTGCCATTGCTGCTATCCCCGAGCATATTCCCTCAAGACTTGAGTTTGCGACGATCAGCGAAATACCATTGTCAGTGATAGCTCCTACGGGAGTGAGTCATTTCTTAGAAGAACTGCAAAAAGAGTGTCCTGATTGGAATCAAATCCCCTTTATTGTTCCCGAAGCAGGGACAGCACGGGAGAGAGCCAAAAGCTGGTTTAAACAGATGAAGATTAAACCAACGATCTACGCACAAATCGCCGGACATGAAGCCATTGTGAGTTTAGTTGCATTGGGCTGTGGGGTCGGTGTAGCACCGGATGTGGTGATCAACAATAGTCCGCTCAGAGACAAGGTTCAAAAGCTTTCAGTATTACCAATTAAACCTTTTAAGTTAGGGGTATGCTGTAAACGATCGCAACTCGATGATCCATTAGTCAGAGCATTATGGCAGGTGATCAGCGACTTCCAAAAAGGTTGATGAGTAGAGATAGGCCAAGTTCTGCTGATTATTTCTCAGTTCAGCTGATACAAAAAACCCCCAGCATTACTGCTAGGGATTCTTTATCAGTGGCGGAGCGGACGGGACTCCCTGCTATTAAAAACAGGCGCGACCCAGACGTGACAAGCCAGGATTCTATTCAATGGTAATTATCCGCTGTCCACTTTTCTCTCATATTGATAGCGAACCAATAAAAAATCCCCAGCATTGCTGCTAGGGATTCTTATCAGTGGCGGAGCGGACGGGACTCGAACCCGCGACCCCCGGCGTGACAGGCCGGTATTCTAACCAACTGAACTACCGCTCCACATTGTCTTGTCACTCGATAAAGTCTGATTGG
>SLFB01000113.1 GCA_007124475.1 Vibrio sp.
CGTCAAAATGATTTTGCTACAAAATGTGATCATATAAACGTTTATCTAGACCAATGCTTGTTCAATCATTCACTTACCTATCGCTTGCTGTGCGAGATTATTTGCAGTAGCGTATCCCCTTCCTACCTACAACTCCAAGTTGTTTGAGTATAGTTGGCTGACATGGATCCTCTGGAGGTATAAATGACACTTAACTTAAGCCAATATAATGGGCTGATTTTTGATATGGATGGGACTTTAATTGATACCATGCCTGCTCATCTTCAAGCGTGGCGAGCAACGGCAGGAGAATTTTCTTTTCCGTATGATGAACCATGGTTACATAGTATGGGGGGGATGCCGAGCTTTAAGATTGTTAGTCAAATTAATCAACGATTTGGCCTAGATCTTAATGCCCAACAGGTGGCTGATTATAAAATGCATACCTTTAACCAGATAGAAGGTAAAGGTGATTTAATTCCGGCAACCTATGCTATTTTTTCCGCTCAGTTAGGCAAGAAGAAAATAGCAGTAGGAACAGGCAGTCAACGGCAAACCGCTAAAAAGTTGCTCGCTGAAGTTGGGGTACTTGATAAACTCGATGCTTTGGTCACCGCAACGGATGTCACTCATCATAAGCCTCACCCCGAAACATTTTTACGCGCATGCCAGCAACTTAATTTGCCAGCTGAGCAGTGTGTCGTATTTGAAGATACTGAGCTTGGTATGCAAGCTGCTCATGCCGCGGGGATGGATTGTGTTTTAGTTACCGAAGCCGGTTTAGTGTTTTATCCGCTTAATCGATAACAATCAACAAGAGTTAATATAGATTGACTCTTGTTGACAATCACTTTTGTTGGCAGCGATTAAATTGATATTCAGACCGTTATTGAATTTCGATTAATTCTACTTCAAAGATTAAGGTTGCGCCGGGAGGAATAGGGCCTGCACCGTTTTTACCATAGGCTAAATGACTAGGGATAACAAAACGCATTTTTTGTCCTTCTACCATAAGTTGCACGCCTTCTTGCCAGCCTTTAATGACTTGATTCAAACCAAATACGATGGGTTCGTTACGTTGAATCGAGCTATCAAAAATACTACCGTCAAGAAATCGCCCCTCGTAATGTACTTTTACTCGGCTAGTTGGACTGGGATGTTGTGCTCCTGTTCCTGCATGCAAGACTTGATACTGTAGGCCACTTTCTGTTTCTATCACACCGTCCTGTTGACGGTTTTCTTGCTGGAATTTTTCCCCTGAGGCAAGATTTTGTTCAGCAATTTTACCATTGTTCCAGCTGCGATAGACAAAAAATGCGGCTAAGAGGATGAAAAGTATAATAAAGATTTTATTCATGATAAATAGACACTTAGTTAAGGTTGTTTAAGTAAATAGGCAATCGTTTCTGCCATACTGGCAATATCTTGATGACCACTGGTGAGCAGTAAATATTGTCCGTTGATGATGAAAGATGGCACTGCATTAATTTCCGCTTTTAGTGAAACCTGCTCAGCAGATCGGAGAAGAGTCATCAGCTGCCTTTGTTGCATTTCATTAAAGTCATAAGGGCTTAAAATATGTCGACGATGAAAAGCACGATCGATAGCTTCTTTACGGTCACTGGGTGTTGTCCCTTCTGGCATCAAGATAGCCGCAAATAAGTCTTCCATCATTTGCTGATCAGGTGGCCCACCGAGTTGCATCACGGCACTGTAGTAAATCATCGCCCCGAGTTGTGCACTTTGGTTAAATGTAATGTGTAGCTTGCCAAAACGTTGACCCACGATGGTTTCAAGTTCCGGAATGAAGCTCTCCATGGTTCGACAATGGGGGCAAGTAAGAGAAAAGACTTCTGTAACAGGAGCGAGAGAAGGGTCACTAATTGTCTGAGGTAATTTCTTATAGTGTATACCAAGCTTGGGACCTGTTGTTTCACTACAACCGATTAATAACATTAAAGCAATTAATAATCCTAAGGCGCGTTTTATTGTATTCATTATTAAACCAATTTAAGTGGAGCACAAACAAAGGCTAGTCTAACCTGATCTGAATGTGAGGAAAACGATACGGGTAGAATTTATTATTAATCTACCATAAAGTTTTGTGTTTTTGGTCGATAACTAAATGGACGTCTGATTTTGGGAGCCAGAGAATGAAAGTTTTTGTATTACCAGTACTGCTGCTTTTTTTATCAGGGTGTGGCTCTTTAGCGACGGATAGAATGTTTAGCAATAACCTATTAGACACTGCGCCTCGGCACGATTCAGAAGTTCGTCACCCTGATTGGCGATTACCACCACTTTCAGCCAGAATCGCTGCTTATGTTGCACACAAAGAAGCACAAGTTGAGCCTACCATATATAGCCATAGTCGCTTAGAGCAGTTTCTACGCCAACAGGGGTTGGATTATGAGGTTTTGCCTGGCGATCATATCATGATTAAACTCAATCATCCGGTACGATTTAGTACAGGCTCTGCAGCCGTTCCTCCCTCCTCATTGCAGCAGTTAGTTCAACTTGGCTCTTTTCTCTCCAGTGAGTCCCAGATTGATATCGTGCTAGAGGGTCATACGGATGATACTGGTAGCGAAAGATTAAACGATAACTTATCTATTCAGCGTGCGGAGAGTGTTAAAAATATTCTCCTCAATCAACAACTATCACCTTCTACTATTTATA
>SLFB01000298.1 GCA_007124475.1 Vibrio sp.
AATTCGCATTAATGGATTCCTTCATTGATCATCGTCGTGACTTAGACTTTTCTTACGCAGCCGTTAAACAATTAGAAGGAAAGTATTTCGTACAAAACCGCGTAACAGGACAGATTTACGAAAGCGCCCAGTTCTTGTATTTATTAGTGGCAGCTTGTTTATTTGCTAAATATCCTAAGGCGACTCGTCTTGACTTCGTAAAACGTTTTTACGATGCGACGTCGACCTTTAAAATCTCATTACCAACGCCGATCATGTCTGGTGTGCGTACCCCTACCCGTCAATTCAGCTCTTGTGTACTAATTGAGTGTGGTGACAGCTTAGATTCAATCAATGCCACAGCCAGCTCAATCGTACGTTATGTTTCTCAGCGCGCAGGTATTGGTATTAACGCGGGACGCATTCGCGCATTAGGATCTGAAATTCGTGGTGGTGAAGCTTTCCATACGGGTTGTATTCCATTTTATAAATATTTCCAAACCGCGGTAAAATGTTGCTCACAAGGCGGTGTTCGTGGCGGTGCTGCGACGGTATTTTACCCGTTATGGCACGGAGAGGCTGAATCTCTACTCGTACTTAAAAATAACCGTGGTGTTGAAGAGAACCGTGTTCGTCATATGGACTACGGGGTTCAGCTCAATAAACTAATGTATAAACGCTTAGTTGAAGGCGGAAATATTACCTTATTTTCACCATCAGATGTTCCTGGTTTGTATGATGCTTTCTTCCAAGACCAAGACGAATTTGAACGTTTATACGTTAAATATGAGAATGACCCAGCCGTTAAAAAACGCAGCATAAAAGCACTCGAGTTATTCTCACTGCTAATGCAAGAGCGCGCTTCAACAGGGCGTATTTATATTCAGAACGTCGATCACTGTAATACCCATAGCCCATTCGATGCCAGTGTTGCTCCGGTTCGTCAGTCTAACCTCTGTTTAGAAATTGCACTGCCAACTAAGCCACTGACCAATGTAGAAGATGATAGCGGTGAAATTGCGCTTTGTACTCTATCGGCATTTAACCTAGGCGCGATAGAAAAACTCGATGACTTTGAAGAGCTAGCCGAGCTAGTCGTTCGGGCACTAGATGCACTACTGGATTATCAGGATTACCCACTACCAGCGGCTCATAAGTCCACCATGAACCGCCGGACTTTAGGTGTTGGCGTAATAAACTACGCTTACTATTTGGCTAAACATGGCGCGAAGTATTCCGATGGTAGTGCTAATGGCTTGACTCACCGTACTTTTGAAGCGATGCAATATTACCTACTCAAAGCTTCAGTTTTATTGGCGAAAGAACAAGGTCGTTGCCCTGCATTCAATGAAACAAATTATGCTAAAGGCCTGCTACCCATTGATACTTATAAGCATGATCTAGATAAGCTGTGTGATGAGCCATTACATTATGACTGGGATACGTTACGCAGCGAGATCATGGAGTTTGGTTTACGTAACTCAACATTAACAGCGCTGATGCCGTCTGAAACATCATCACAAATATCCAATGCTACCAATGGTATTGAGCCTCCGCGTGGTTATGTTTCTGTTAAAGCGTCAAAAGATGGCATTCTTAAGCAGGTCGTACCTGAGTTTACTAAGCTGAAAGAAAACTACGAGCTGCTGTGGAATATTGGCTCTAATGATGGTTATCTGCACTTAGTGGGTATCATGCAAAAATTCGTTGATCAAGCCATCTCTGCCAATACTAACTATGACCCGAGTCAATATGCGTCTGGCAAAGTTCCGATGAAACAATTGCTCCAAGATCTACTTACCGCGTATAAGTATGGCGTAAAAACCCTTTACTACCATAATACACGCGATGGCGCGAAAGATGATCAAAAAGATGCTGTTCAGCCACAAGATGATGACTGTGCTGGCGGCGGATGCAAGATCTAACGAACTGCCACTTTTTGATAATGACTCACTATTAATTTGTACGCCCCTTGCTAAGTAAGGGGCTAAACGGATGAGACCACTATGGCTTACAGCACTTTTACTCAGAAAAAAAATGACCAACTTAAAGAACCGATGTTCCTTGGTCAACCAGTTAACGTTGCTCGTTATGACCAGCAAAAATATGAAATTTTCGAAAAACTGATCGAAAAACAACTGAGTTTCTTCTGGCGTCCAGAAGAAGTTGATGTATCAAGCGATCGTATTGACTATCGTAAACTGCCCGATCATGAAAAACATATTTTCATCTCTAATCTTAAGTACCAAACACTGTTAGATTCAATTCAAGGCCGTAGCCCGAACGTAGCTCTTTTGCCTTTAGTTTCTCTGCCTGAGTTAGAGACTTGGATCGAAACCTGGTCATTTTCCGAAACGATTCATTCTCGCTCTTATACTCATATTATTCGTAATATCGTTAATGATCCTGGTCTTGTGTTTGATGATATCGTTGAAAACGAGCACATTCTAAAGCGCGCCAAAGATATTGCTCATTACTATGATGATCTGATTCAAGCAACCAATGATTATCATCGTTTTGGTGAAGGTAAACATCAGCTTAATGATGAGACCATTAACGTTAGCCTAATTGATCTAAAGAAAAAACTGTATCTGTGCCTAATGTCAGTTAACGCCTTAGAAGCGATTCGTTTTTATGTTAGTTTTGCCTGCTCATTTGCCTTCGCAGAACGTGAACTAATGGAAGGTAATGCCAAGATAATCAAACTGATTGCTCGTGATGAAGCGCTACACCTCACGGGAACTCAGCATATGATTAACTTGCTGCGTAACGGATTGGATGACTTTAGCTTTTTACAAATTGCCGAAGAGTGCAAACAACAGTGCTTTGATCTGTTTAAAGAAGCCGCTGAGCAAGAGAAAGAATGGGCAGAATACTTATTCAAAGATGGTTCAATGATAGGGCTAAACCGTGATATTTTATGCCAATACGTTGAGTATATTACTAACATTCGCATGCAAGCGGTTGGCTTAGAGCCGGCCTATCCGAAGGCAACCAGTAACCCTATACCATGGATCAATGCTTGGTTATCTTCTGATAATGTTCAAGTTGCGCCACAAGAAGCGGAAATCAGCTCTTATCTGGTTGGTCAAATAGATAACGAAGTCAGCACTGATGACTTTGAGGGCTTCCAACTCTAATGGCGAGTATCAAAATCAACCATCAAATGACGATTGAGTCTAACTCATCTAACACCTTGTTAGAAAGCATGGAGCAAGCTGGTTTAGAACCAGAATATAACTGCCGAGATGGTCATTGCGGTGCATGTCGCTGCACATTGGTGTCGGGTGAGGTGGAATACGTTGGTTTTGCTATGGCTTATACGCAGCAAGATGAAATATTGCCCTGCATTTGTAAAGCCAAAAGCGCGCTTGAATTAAGCGATGTGAATTATCGATTAAAAATAAAACGCGCTTGATTAAGATACCCTAACTACTTGGAGTTGCAGATAGGCAACCAGCCAGTTTGTTCATCACCATGAGCATAGATAAATTATGTGATTGAGGTTAATATAAGCTAGCAAATGCCACTGCAGCCCCAAGTAAAAAGGGTAATGTCAATTTGTATGTCGAGAATTTGCGCCAGATAAGATGGTTGACTCTAGACTCACTCCAATCTCACCCTGTGGTTACTATCATTTAGCGCATAACTATGCATTAACTCTTGTTCCAAATAACAACTTATCAACGGTTGTTCCTGAAACCGATTTTTGCGCAATCTCCCTCCCCCCATCGTCAAATAATGAAACTTGATAGCCACATTCCTCTGCCAATCGATGACTTTCATTGGACGATTCAAAGGGGGTTTTAACCCACAGTGAGATAACATCTTGATAATGATGAGATAAAGCCTCACCAAGAATTACTTTTTGACCTGCCACCTTATACCAAACGAGAATTTTAGCTTGATGAAACATACCAGCCTCCTGCCGTAATAATGCGAGCGAGTTATTAGTCTATAGAGAAAATCATCACCTGTGGTGATTATTTTTATCACAAATGGAGCAAGCCAAACTAAATCAGCCGCTTATCATTTAGACTAATTATGCATAAATTAACTCACTCTCATTGAGCTTGGTAATAAGGTTCTAAAACACAGAGTTAGGAAAGCATATTTGAGGTTAAATGGATGTCTTTCAATCTAGAGGCACTCGCGTAGTCAGTAAAAATCAATTTGGCTGCTAAATAACGGCGCAACATATCTGCGGCAATGGTGGCAATAATCACTCTCTGATCTTGAGCAGCATAGGCTCGATTGAATTTAAGCTGTTGCGCCCACTCACCCTGTGGTGTTGATAATGCCAAACAAAACATATTGTCTTGTATCGGTCCACTGACAAGTGCTAGTTCGGTCAAACACTTTTCTTTAGTCGCTGCTGCCAAAGCAAGCACAGCAGCCAGAGGATCTTGCTCCGTGAGTCCAATTTCTGTTTTATGGCTCAGTATCCAACTGTGGCCACTTAAACGAGCAATCTGATCATTGCTCAGTAACCATTGTGATAGATAGCCTTTCGTCGACTGCTCAGCAATGGATAAAGATAACGATTTTTCATGCAGTAGATGACCAAGATGTTCAAGCATTGGCTGATCGATACTAACCACATAGGCGTCGATATGTGAGTGAATTAATTGTAGTACTCTCACCCGAGTTGATAAATCATCAGCAGGACCAAATAGTTTAACTTCAATAAAAGGTAAATAAGAGCGATAGCCAAGCTGGTAACCTGTAGGTAATTGCAATTTATCCAGCTTATCTGCCAATGCCGATTCAGAGCTGCCAAAAGTATATAATCGACTACAGTCTAAACTGGTTTGCTGTGCAAATTGCTGTTTTAACTCAGGGAGAATTTGCTGAGTGACCATTAGTTTAAACTCACTCGGTACACCTGGAGTAAAATAGAACCAGCAGTCGTTAATGGCCAGCTTAAAGCCACATGCTGTACCAATGGGGTTATCAATTATACTGGCTTTTTCAGGCAGCATTGCTTGTTTGAGATTGCTTTCGGGCATAGTCTTTTGCCGCTGAGCAAAGAAACGCTCTAATACGGTTAACCACTCGCTAAATAATACCAATTTTTGCTCCGCGGCTTCCGCTGCCGCAGCGGCACTTAAATCATCGGCAGTTGGCCCCAACCCACCATTGACAAGCACAACTTGATTATTAAAACTTAACATTAATAACTCTTCCACTAAGGCACTTAAGCTATCACCTACCGTAGAACGTTTAGTTAAACCAAATCCATTTTCAAAAAATTGTTGTGATAACCAAGCAGCATTGGTATCGACAATATCCCCATGCAGCACTTCTTCTCCAGTACTTAGCATTGCGATTTTCAGCATAGTTGTGCCTTATTTAACTCACGATGACTTGTTTATCTCGCTAGTATATACATAAACTCATCAGAGTTGCAGGATCTATCTCCATAAACCATTTGGCGTTGCCGGTCGGTAAATAACCGGTAACGAAAGATAAACAGGGAATAAGCTTTGAGCTTATACTCGACAATAAAAAAGTTAACAAAAAAATAATCGCTAATTTTACAATTCAACGTTTTATTGGCGATACTTTTCAGAGATAATCACACTTTGGTTAATTCTGGCCCACTGATATTTATACTATACCCAAACAACTTGGAGTTACAGGTAGGCGGCAAGTGAGTGACAAATTTGAACAGCCGTAGGCTGGCCTTTGGTGAGAGCCACGGATGGCTCTCATAATCCTCATGAGCATAGATTACGTGATTGGAGTGAACGAACGTAGCCAGCTTCCCGCAGCGTCAAGTAGAAAGATATAGATTAATTGGAGTTATTTGTGCTTAAAAATTATAGTGTTGCATTACTATTATCTTGTTCTTCTTACGCTAATGCGGCTTATTATCAAATGCCCCAACATATAGAGCTAGCTTATGGCATCGATTGTCAGTATACCACTTGTCAGTCAATAGAAACGGGCCTCCCCTCACGCTTAGCGTATGTTACGCCAGAACAGTCACCAGAATTAAATCTTGAACAGCCCTCTTTACCTCGCTACCTGACCGTGTCTGATTCAAAAGATTGGGATTATTTAAGAGGTCAAACTTACACCATACTCGGCCTCAGTGTGGCTACCGTTGGCCTGATGACATTATTGCCTGAATCTGTCACAAAATGGGATGAAGATGATAGAGACCTCAGTGGTCTTGGACGTAAATGGAAAGATAACGTCACCTCTGGCCCAACGTGGGATCGTGATGAGCATTTTCTTAATTACATCATGCACCCTTATTTTGGCGGGGTTTATTATACCGCTGCAAGACATGCAGGCTTTAATCCATTTGAATCCTTTCTTTACTCAGCAACCATGTCGAGTTTTTTCTGGGAGTATGGTGTAGAAGCCTTTGCAGAGGTTCCTTCTTGGCAAGATCTGTTTATTACTCCTTTCTTTGGTGCTGTCGTCGGTGAAATGATGTTTGAGAAAGAGCAAGATATTGTGGCGAATGGCGGAGAGGTTTTTGGCTCAAGCGGCTTAGGTAGTGTTAGTCTGTTTCTCTTAAACCCTGTCGGTCATATTCATGGTTGGGTCAGTAACGCTTGGGGAGGAAGTGCTGAAGTCACTTTTCAGAGCACCCCATGGTTTGGAGATGCAAATGCAGCGAAATTTGCTTTAGATTCTGGTGCTAAATACGACCGTCAATTTTATGGGGTTGATTTCAAACTGACATTTTAACCTGACCTCTACCCAAACAACTTGGCGCTACAGGTAGGAAATATAGAGCGATCTTGTACATGACTAAGGTCGCTTTTATAAAACACTTTTGTGCGCCAGCTAGAATTATCTCATCTAAGTCGATGGCCAGTTCACAGAAATTGATCAACATCAATCTTTATTATTATTGACCACCTACACTGTAATTAAGCGTTAAGGCTATGCTAGGAGGTCATTATGAACTGTACTTTTATTGTAAACTTTGTTGGCACGGCCACAGCTACCACGATTAAAGAGCTAGCTGCAATCACGAATGAAAATCAAGGTAAGTGGTTGATAAGTAAAGTTAACTTTATAGAAAACCAAGTTGCCGCCATTATTAAAATTGAGGTTCCAACCGGCAATGCTGAAGTGGTCAAAGCAGCCTTTCATTCTCATCCCGATCTTTTAGTTCATATTACTGATTGTGATAACCAAACTGGATTACAAGAGATCATTTATCAAATTCGAGTAGATGCCAATGACCGTTTTGGCATTGTCAATGAAATCACTCACCTACTTGATGGACAAGGAATCAGCATTTTAGATATGGATTGCCAACGCGTCTTTTTAGCCACGGGGGGCGGCGTCAGTTCAAGTCTCTTTAGCTCTACCATGACTCTCAAATTACCCAGTGAAATTCGCATTGAGGATGTGATTAAAGAACTGGAAGCACTTAGTGAAGATACTCGTGTGATGCTCGACTCATAATCTAACCACCACCTAACTTAATCAATAGCTCAATCAATAAAGGGAGGCTCTGGCCTCCCTTACTCTTTGTCACGACAGCGAGAAGTTACTCGCTGTCAATCGACAATACATGGCTCGAAAAACAATTAAACCGACCACTGAGATAAAGAGCGTTTAAAGTCTTGATAACCAAACTCATTTAACTTAATGATTTGTCCGTCACGACGCTCACAATACACCGATGGCATTTTTAAGCCATTAAACCAGTTCAGCTTCACCATCGTATAACCGGCGCTATCCATAATATGCAGCTTTTGTCCGATCTGTAATGGCTGAGCAAATTTAGTCACGCAGAATTGATCGCCAGCCAAACAAGAACATGAGCCAATCACATATTCATACTCACCTTGTGCCGTTGCTTCACGAACAGACGCTGGTTCTTGATAAATCAAGGTATCAAGGCGGTGCGCTTCCGTCGCCGAGTCAACAATCGCGGTTTGCATCTCATTATCCACGATATCAACCACGGTAACGACTAAATCTGTGGTTTGAGTAATGATCGCTTCACCTGGCTCAAGGTACAACTGCACTTGATGTTTATCTGCAAACGCTTTCAGCGCATCAGCGAGTTTATCCACATCATAGCCCGGCCAAGTAAAGAATACGCCACCGCCTAAGCTTACCCAGTCAAGTTTATCAAGATAAGCACCAAACTTGTCAGAAATTGCATCAAGCAGCGCGATAAATGCGTCCACATCCTTGTTCTCACAGTTCATGTGGAACATCACACCATTGATAGCGTCGAAAACGCTGCTATCTAGCTTATCAAACTGCACTCCGAGACGAGAAAACTTACGAGCAGGATTAGCTAAGTCTTGCCCCGCATAACTCACTCCCGGATTCAAACGTAAACCTAGCGATGCCTTACCTTCTACCAAGTGGCGATAAGCCGCCAGCTGAGATTGAGAGTTAAAGATCATCTTATCGCAAATATCAGCGACTTCTTTTACATCCTGTTCACTGTAACCAACACTGTAAGCGTGTGTTTCACCGCCAAACTTCTCATAACCAAGCTTGACTTCAAATGGCCCTGAGCTGGTGGTGCCATCAAGATAAGGCTTAATAATGTCAAACACGCCCCAAGTCGAAAAGCATTTCAATGCCAGCACCAATTTAACCCCTGAGCGCTCTTTTAAACGCTTAGCGATTTCCAAATTAGCGATCAATTTGGCTTCATCAATCATGAAATAAGGGGTACTTAATTCATTTTTTTGCATCTGATTCTATTCCTGTTTATACCCAGTGATTTAGATCACTGGTAGTATCCTATAAAGAAAAAAACAGCCGCTACCCAGTAGCCGCTGTTTTAAACACGCGATATGTCTTTCACACTTCTAGCATCGATAGCCCAGCCATCAATGCTAGCATGTACTCAGCGATCATTACTTAAGGATTTTAATATCTGGCTGTCCAGGTTGAAGTTCAATTACATCCCAATCCAAACCAATTGATGGCATGGTTTCTAGGAATGGATCTGGGTTCAGCTGTTCGACATTAAACACACCTGCTTGAGCCCACTCGCCACGGAAAAACTGCAGCGCAGCAGTAATGGCTGGTACGCCAGTGGTATAAGCAATCGCCTGATGCTCAACATCTTTATAAGCCACTTGGTGATCAGCATTATTATAGATAAAGACACTACGCTCTTTACCGTCTTTTTTGCCTTGTACCCAAGTACCAATACAAGTTAATCCCGTATAGCCCGGTGCGAGTGACGTTGGATCGGGTAACATGGCTTTCAATACTTGCAGTGGTTTTACTACCGTTCCATCATGTAAAGTTAATGGCTCTGGATTCAATAAACCAATATCTTTCATTACATTAAAGTAATTCAGGTAACGGTCGCCAAAGCCCATCCAGAATTCAATCCGTTTTGCTGGAATAAATTCTTGCAGTGACCGGATCTCATCATGAGACATTGAATAGACTTTAAAGTTACCGCAATTGGGAAAATCGAACTCCAACATACGAGTATGACAAGGAACGCTTTTCCACTGGCCATCTTCCCAATAGAAAGAATCGCCCTGAATTTCCAGCAAGTTAGTTTCTGGATCAAAGTTAGTCGCGAATTTTTTACCGTGATCGCCTGCGTTAATATCTAACACGTCGATGGTATCAATTTCATCGAATAAATGTTTAGCGGCATAAGCAGCAAATACACTAACTACGCCTGGATCAAAACCAGCACTCAAAATACCGGTAATGCCCGCTTGCTTAAATTTATCGCGAAACGCCCATTGTGGATCATAAGCTTCAGGTACTTGTTGGCCTTCTGTGCATAAGTCAACAGCAACTGAAGTATCCAAATAAGATACCTTCGCTTGGTAGCAAGCTTCCATAATTGTGACGTTAACCCAAGGAGGACCAGCGTTAATGACTAAATCTGGCTTCACCTCATTGATCAAGGCGACCAAAGCTGCAACATCATCAGCATCCACTGCGCGAGCTTCTAGCTTCTTAGTCGAATCTTTAAGGTTATTTTTACCTTTAATGGATTCAATGATCTTCTCACACTTCCCAATAGAACGAGAAGCAATGGTAATATCACCCAGTACGTCATTGTTTTGTGCTGCTTTATGAGCAACTACCCAACCAACACCGCCCGCACCAATCTGTAGAATTGACATAGTATCCGTTACCTTTATTTCGCTAGCTCAACCGCTAGAGTTTCAATTTTAGCCAGTAAAGATTCAAAGTCTGAAATCTTTAAGCATGGGTTCAAGATTGTGAATTTCAAAGCTGTTTTGCCATCCACTATGGTTTCGCCAAGTACAGCGACACCGCGTACCAAGGCCTG
>SLFB01000343.1 GCA_007124475.1 Vibrio sp.
ATGCCTTCCATTACTTGTGCCCAAAGCTTATTGGTTGCTTCAGTACCCTCAGAAACTAGGAAAGATTCATCGCCCTCGTAAGGGGTGTAGTTCTTTTGAATAAAATCGCGAACGTTAACTTCGTTTTGCCAATCACCTGCTGCAAAACCTTCCCAAGCTTTAGCAAATTGCTCTGCCATGACATACCTACCTTTATTAGTAGAAAAAACACGCACTGTTTCGCTGTTGAGCCAGCTATCTTGTATAACACAAGAGGCAGTACACTCTATGAATAACCTTATGTATCTTCAAACCAATCTATTGGTTATGTGTTAGTTTGAGTATAAATAGGGTCATTCGTTCCCTTTAGTGAACAATGTAAGCTAAAAAAAAACTGTAAACCTTAAACTAAATCAATAAAAGTTAAAAAATATAGATAAAGTTTGGGTAGTGCATAAACACTACCCAAACGAAGGATTAAAATGGCCTAATTAGTGTAGACATAAATTGAGCCTTGTGCTTAATGTAACCAAGCTTTAATACCATATTGGCTTTCTAGCATACCGACAGCCAACATAGCGATTAAGCAGATCACTAATACACCGCATGGAATGACAATTTTATCGATGAACGACAAGCGTGCAGCGCGTTCTTTATCACCGATAAAGCCATTGTTATCCAAAAACATGGTGAGTGCCCAAGCAAGTACTGGGTTAACCACTAATGATCCAAAAATACAGATACCAGCCGCTTGTGCATCTTTAGTATTTTTCACCATTTGCATACCGGCTTCTAACAGTGGTAGAAATACGCCAACTAATAGAGCGATACGCATTACGGGTGGCCATACCGCAACGTCCATTGGAAAGCCAAGAATCGCGACGATAATGCACAATGAACCCAATAAAATCGCGCCTGCTGGGATAGGACGTTTTGCGATAGCTGCCGGGATCATATAGGTCCCCCACGATGACGTAATATTACCACCACCTACGGCAGTACCCACCATTTGACGGACCGAGCACATTGTCATGGTGTCATCGACATCCATTAACACTTTTTCCGTTTTACGTGGATAGTTAAGTTCTTGGAAAATTCGGTGACCCAAGAAGTCGGGAGACCACATGGCAACCGCTAGGATAGCGAATGGAAGCGACGCAATAAAATGCTCTAGATTAGGTAGACCTAACATCCAACCTTGTTCGGTTGAACCCCACCAGTAAACTGGATTTAAGTTAGGTAAGCCCATTTCAGTTTGGAAGGTTAAATCAAAGCCTGCTCCAAGAGCCAAAGCGATGAGTAAACCAGAAAAAGCGCAGATAGGGATCGCTAACCAACGTTTACCGTATTTAGCTAAAAGTGCATAAATAACAATGTTAATGCCGAGTACGATTAAACCAATATAGCCAAGGCTACCTGCTTCAATGCTGGCCGACTCTAAACCGACAGCCCAATTTTGAATTGAACTAATTTGACTCATCGCGCCAGTGAAGCCGAGGAATATTAATAAGCCACCAGCGGTACCTTCGGAAGTGAGGTTCACCAGTTTCGAACCACCTTTGAAATAGCTCAGTAATAAGCCGAAAACGCCTAATAAAATCGCCAAAGCAAGTGGGTGAGCACCAGCAAGGGCAATGGTCCCGATAAGTGGGATCATTGGTCCATGGTTACCAGCAAGGTTTGCGCGCGGGTTAAAAAAGCCGGAAGCCAGAACACAGAACAATAGCGCTGGGATCAGCATTTCAACTCGGGCCACTTCAATGGCAAACTCTTTACCCAGTTCGATATGATCCCAAGCAGCGGTCAACCCCTCTGCCCAAGACATCATAACCGCTGAGTACATGGCGATAATGCCAATGGTTCCGGCTAGCGCGGGAACTAAATCTTCCCATTCAAAACGGAAGTCACGCCCAGGTAGGTTCAAAGCAAAACGGCGCGGCTTCATGATTTGTAGTTCATGATCTAGGTAATCGGAGCGACTGGCAAACTCAGATGATGGACGATGCAGTTCTTGATAACTTTTCGTCTCGATGTCTGAACGGTCTTGATTGGTGACGTCTGACATAGATTCCTCATATTAAAAAAGTAAAGAAATATGGTTAACTTTTAATTCGATAGCGAATAGGAAAGCGATTATTTTTATGTAAAGGCTCATGCTTGCTACTGGTAGCAACCGCGTCATTAATCTCCATTCACCTGACGACACTGTGATGCTTTGCTAGAGGCGGTGAGCTTGTTATTGATTCGTCTCCATTTTTATCAGTCATGATTAATGACTTATCAATCAGTATTGCGCTGAGAAATACTATGACTATAGGCCATTATTTATCTTTTTTATTGATTGGCGAGTTTAACGTGCTATTTAAATTTGATGATTGATCTTGATCACTTTAAGTTGTGCTGTGAAATAAAACTACGTAAAAGTGGAAAATCAGCGACATACGAGACTAATTGCTGAAATGTTTTTTCACAAAAAAGCGGGTTTAAGAAAGTTTACCTCATTGACTTTTTACTAAGTTAATGAAAACAGAATGGTTGTTGATCGAGGGACTTTCCAATATGTTCTTAGGGCTTAGGTGAGCGATTTTCCGGATATTTATTCATTTAAAACAGGATAATACCCGTTATTGTGGTTGTTAATAAGTTGTTGCGCGATGCTGGTTTGAATGCTAGTTTGTAGAAAATATCAGCAGATGTATGATTTGATTAGTCGAAGGAGCGAAAGTGCATGAAAGATGTCCCTGCACTCGATATTAAGGATTTGCACAAAGCTTTTGGACAAAATGAAGTGCTTAAAGGCATTTCATTGCAAGCACACAAAGGAGATGTAATTTCTATTATTGGCTCATCTGGTTCAGGTAAAAGTACTTTTTTACGCTGCATTAATTTATTGGAGATACCCTCATCGGGTGAAATATGGGTCAATAATGAGCAGATCCATATGAAAACTAATCGCCAAGGACAATCCGTGCCAGTGAGTGAAAAACAAGTTCAACGTATACGCTCACGTTTGGCGATGGTGTTTCAAGGGTTTAATCTCTGGTCGCATATGACGGTGTTAGACAATGTCATTGAAGCGCCAATTCATGTTCTTGGTGTCAGCAAAGATCAAGCCATTGCTAATGCCGAGCTGCTCCTCAAAAAGGTCGGTTTGTATGAGCGACGTGATTACTACCCAGGCCACCTTTCTGGAGGGCAGCAGCAAAGAGCCGCCATTGCCCGTGCTCTTGCTGTTGAGCCAGAGGTATTATTGTTTGATGAACCCACGTCAGCACTCGATCCAGAATTAGTCGGTGAAGTGCTCGCAGTCATGAAAGATTTAGCGCAGGAAGGCCGAACCATGTTGGTGGTTACTCATGAGATGGCTTTTGCGCGAGATGTTTCCAATCACGTGCTCTTTCTTCATCAAGGTGTGGTTGAAGAGCAGGGTGATCCACAGCAATTATTTACTCAGCCAAGCTCAACGCGACTTAAACAATTTATTTCCTCAATTTACTAATTGAGGTTTGTTATACCCAAACAACTTGGCGGAAAACGATGTGATTGGAGCGAACGAACCTAGCCAACACAGCTCAAGCTTCAAATTGGAAGGAAATACCATAACAAGGAGTTGGAATATGAAAAAGTGGTTATCAATCTTGGCAACTTTAGTGACAGTGATACTGTCCAGTGCCAGTTATGCGAAAGACTGGACAACGGTTCGTTTTGGCATTGAGGGCGCTTATCCTCCCTTTAGCTGGACAGAGCCTGATGGTTCTTTACGCGGTTTTGATGTGGATATAGCTAATGCTCTCTGTCAAGAAATGCAAGCAGAATGCGTTATTGTCCCTCAGGACTGGGATGGGATTATACCCTCGTTATTAGCTCGACGTTATGATGCGATCATCGCGGCTATGTCGATCACCGAAGAGCGTAAACGTCGAGTTGACTTCACCAAAAAATATGCGCAAATCCCCAATCGGTTTATTGCTAAAAAAGACGCTAATCTTGATTTTACCCCTGAAGGTCTACGAGGTGTTCGTATTGGAGTACAACGTGCTACTACCCACGATAAATACCTGACAGATAACTATGGGCGCTCAGTGAATATTGTCCGTTATGGTTCATTTGATGAAGCGTATTTAGATCTCGCTAATGGTCGGATAGCAGCAGTATTAGGCGATGCCTCTGCATTACAAGAAGGGGTACTTAACCGGCCTGGAGGCGATGAGTACGAATTTGTTGGCCCATCACTCACTGATCCTAAGTGGTTTGGTGAAGGCATGGGTATAGCGGTTCGTAAGCAAGATAGAGCGTTAACAGAAAAGCTTAATGCCGCGCTGATAGCATTGCGTGAAAAAGGTATTTACCAACAAATTGCTGCTAAATATTTTAGCTATGATGTTTATGGCCAATAGTTTCCATCCCTAGAGCTACATGGTTTGGGGTTACCATCAACCCCGCTGCATCTACAAATAAGCAGGGAATCATTATCGATAAGGGGGATGACTCCCCCTCGCTTATCCGCAACGTACCGCCGTTGTAGGGAATAGTTACAGAGCAAGGAAGATGTCAATGCTCGATTTACAAGGCTTTGAATTAGCGATTTTGCACGGTGCATGGTTAACCGTAAAAGTAGCCCTCTGGTCACTGCTGTTAGCCATATTGTTGGGAGTACTTGCCGCATTGGCTAAATTATCCACTCATCGCCCAGCAAAGATCATAGCAACCCTTTACACCACAATAGTTCGCGGCATCCCAGATTTAGTCTTGATGATGCTGATTTTCTTTGGTGGTCAGATATTGCTCAATAATACGTTGTTTACCATCAACGACAGCCTCAATACCTGGTTGGCTGAGCGTAACCCTGATCATAGCTGGGTTTCTTATCTCCCCAGTTATATTAATATCAGCCCATTTATTGCTGGTGTTTTAACCATAGGCTTTATTTTTGGAGCCTATATGGCGGAAACGTTTCGTGGGGCGATAATGGCGGTTGATAAAGGACAACTAGAAGCGGCCAAAGCTTATGGTATGAGTGCAGCGCTAACATTTCGCCGGATTTTATTCCCGCAAATGATGCGGCATGCTTTGCCAGGTTTTGGTAATAACTGGTTGGTGCTGCTAAAAACCACTGCTTTAGTCTCAATTATTGGTTTAGAAGATATGGTCAGAGTCGGTGCACTTGCCGCGGGTTCAACCCAAATGCCATTTACTTTTTACATGACGGTTGCGTGTATTTTTTTGCTGTTAACCAGTATTTCTACCGGTTTATTAAAGTGGTTAGAGCGTAAGTTCGCCATTCAGTCGAGGTAGCTATGGATTTTAGTGTGATCGTACAAAGCTTACCGCTTTATTTTGCAGGACTGTGGACCACCGTGTGGTTAGTTGGCGCATCGCTACTACTTGGTTTAGTCGTTGCTATTCCTCTGGCGATGGCTCGCAATCATAAGTTAGCTTTAATTTGGCTGCCAGCTTGGGGGTATATTTACTTTTTCCGTGGCACACCTTTGCTAGTACAATTGTATTTAATTTATTACGGTATGGATCAGTTTTTTCCAGTGCAAGGCACCTGGTGGGAGTATGCATGGTTTTGTGCGCTGGTGGCTTTTGTTTTAAATACTTCTGCTTATACCGCCGAGATTATTAGAGGCGCAATTAATGGCTTATCTAAGGGCGAAATTGAAGCAGCCAAAGCTTATGGAATGAGCCCATGGTTAACTTATCGACGTATTATTTTGCCCAGTGCGCTCCGAAGAGCACTGCCCGCTTACAGTAATGAAGTGATTTTTATGCTGCATGGAAGCGCGGTGGCGGGGATCGTTACCATTCTCGACTTAACCGGTACCGCTCGCTTAGTGAGCTCACGTTACTATGCGCCCTTTGAGGCTTTTTTAGCGGCAGGGTTATTTTATTTAGTGCTGACTTTTATCATTTTATGGCTGTTTAAGCGAGCTGAACAACGCTTTCTTGCCTATTTGCGACCTATTAATGGTTAAGTTGTTATGTTTCAATAAAGTGCCTGTTATTTTTCGAGAATCTCTGTTAGATAACAGGCAAAATAGAGAATGTTATTTAAACACCGCCCAGATTGGCGCGTGATCTGAAGGTTTCTCTAAGCCACGTAATGGGTAGTCAATATCCGATTCCACACACTTATCCACTAATGACGGGGTGGCAAGAATGACGTCAATCCGTAGTCCACGATTATCATCAAAACCGCGCGAACGATAATCAAACCAAGAATACTTGTCGTAACAATTAGGTTGTAAACGGCGGAAAGTATCTTCTAATCCCCAATCAAGTAACCTGGCTAACCATTGACGCTCTTCTGGCTGAAAAGAGCATTTACCGGTTTTTAACCAACGTTGCCGGTTAGGTTCACCGATACCAATATCTAAATCTGTTGGGCTGATATTAATATCGCCCATCACAATCAATGATTGCTCTGGCGTATGATGCTCGTTGAGGTAGGTCATCAAATCTAGATAAAATTGACGTTTGTAAGGAAACTTAGTCTCATGATGGATATTGTCACCTTGTGGAAAGTAACCATTTAAAACGGTCACTTGTTGGCCGTTGTCATCAAGATAGGTACCCATAATCATGCGTTTTTGATGCTCATCAGTGTCGCTCGGAAACCCTTTTTGGATAGAAATAGGCTCTTTTTTAGATAAAAGTGCTACACCATAATGGGCTTTTTGACCATGAAAATAGACGTGATAGCCCATTTTCTCAACCGCTTCAACGGGGAATGCTTCATCATGTACTTTGATTTCTTGTAAACCAATAATATCGGGTTGATGTTTATCGATCAGTGCTTGTAGTTGAGCTAGTCTTGCTCTTAAGCCGTTGATATTAAAGCTGACAACTTTCATTTCTCTTCCTTTAATTTGTTTTCAAGGTCGCGTTTTACGTAGTCGAGGGCGAGTAGCGCGGTACGTGGATCCACCTGATTAGTTTCAAGAAGATAGATCAAATCAACCGCGAGTTTAATTTCCTCAGCAGCATCATCAAGAGCAGATGAATGACTCATGGTGTATTCTCATCGTCATAGGGTTAATCGTTATTATACCTTTCCTACTTGAAGCTGCAGGGGTTGGCTACGTTCGTTCGCCCCAATCACATAGTCTATCTATGCTCATGGGGACTTATTCACTTGCCGCCTACCTGCAACTCCAAGTTGTTTGGGTATATGTTGTTGAATCAACTGTGCTTCAATGATTGATTTCGCCTGTTGGCAGCGAACCAGCCTCTGCTGCGCCATATTAAGCGCTTCTAAAGCATGAGCATAGTCTCGTGGCCTGGCTTGTTGTAATTGATATTGCTTATTGAGCACCAAAGTTCGTAATCGTTGTTCCCATACTTGATGCTGGCTTAATTGTTCATCCAATGGTTGTGTGCTGCGCATTGGCTTTTGTTGGTCATTTTGTATCGCCGTATCGGATTCTTGCTTAGCGCACCATTGTGTGATGGTACGCTGCAGAGCTGTGATTTGAGCACATGCTCGCTCGCTTAAATGTTGTGCTTGAGAGACAGATAACGAGGGACGTTCGCGACAATCAGACAACATAGCTAATGTTTTTGCAGCTTCTCGAACACAAGCGGTAAGTGACCATGGATTTGCGCTAAATAAGTGTTTATCAAACCAAGGGGAGGTCCGTTTATTGGGTTGCTGATCAATCAGCTCAGCATAGCGGTGCAAATGCTGTAACTGAGCGTTGCTTGATTCGGCAATAGCATGTGTTATCTCAGCATGCGCATGGTTGTGCGATGATTTGAATGAAGGGGGAATAGCTTTAACCATGGTTATTCGATGATTCGTTTAAAGGGCGGCAATGAATCAAGCAGTGCTTTACCGTAACGTTTAGAGACAATGCGTCTATCGAGCAGAACCACGCGACCAGAATCTTGCTCTTTACGAATTAAACGGCCTACTGCCTGAATTAACTTTTTACTTGCTTCAGGGACGCTAATTTGTAAAAACGGATTACCGCCACGCTGCTCAATGTATTCTGCATGGGCTTGCTCGACCGGAGAGCTAGGTACCGCAAACGGAATTTTGGTGATGATGACGTTTTGTAATAGCTCACCAGGCAGATCTAAGCCTTCCGAAAAACTACCGGTACCAAATAGAATGCTCGTTTTGCCGCATTCAATCCACATCTTATGTTGATTTAATAGCTCTGTTCTGGATTTGGTCCCTTGCATTTGCCATTGCCAGCCGTTGCTTTTGAAAACCTGACTAATTTTCTGTTCAACTTCTCTCATTTGCCAGTAGGAAGCAAATAACACTAAATTCGCTTGTTTGGGAACAATATAATGGCGTATTTTATCTACTAAATGATCAGTATATTGAGTCGCCTGCGGTTCATAGTCCATTTTAGGGATCAATAGCTGTGCTTGAGTCTGATAATCAAAAGGTGAGGCAAGGGCTAAAAATCTTACCCCATCTTCCTTTTTCTCACTGATCCCAGCTTGTCGGCAGAAAAAACTAAATGAATTCAAAGCTCGGATCGTGGCAGACACTAACACCGCACCGATACAGCGACTCCAAATATGTTGATCCAGTTGCCAACCAATTTCAAGTGGTGAAACATTGACAATATAATCACCTTCGCGATCCGGGTTGTGCTCTAACCAGCGAGCGAGTGGGGCTCCTTTTTCTCGTTTCGGTTCAGCCATTAATTGCCAGACTTGAGCGAGCTTTTCCAAGCGTTGCAAAAAGAAACCTAATTCAGCCAAGGCCGGCTCAGCCAAGCGGTTGGCAAGCTCACCATCTTTTACTCTCTCAGCAATCAGATCGGCAATTTTACTCACGGCTTGATTCGTTTTTTGCGTGTGTAATTTAAGCTCTTTCGCTTGCTCTGCTAACCAATTTGGTAGTTCGCCATGTTCAAAACGTAGGACCTTATCTTCGAACGCAGTAGCATCAAATTGATTAGGCAGCTGATTAAGAATCGGAATCAACTGTTGCAACCCATTCTTTGCGTCATGCTCAAAACGCGCGATGCGTTTAGCATCAGCCAACGAAGTCACTTTAGTTAGTGTTTGATTGAGTTTTTCTAACCAGCTTACACTGCCTTTCATACTCGCGGCGGCAGAAGCGTGTTCACGGGCAACATGCGGCAGATGGTGAGCCTCATCGAATACATAAATCGTGTTTTCTGGTTCAGGTAGGATCACGCCTCCCCCTAAGTCAGCATCTGCCATGACTAAGCTATGGTTAGCAATAATGACATCCGCTTTATCCATGGCTGAACGAGCTTTTTGAAAAGGACAATCTCGGTGAGCAGCGAAGCTGCCATTACAACTGTGTTTATCGCTGACTATTGCTGACCACACGGTATCAGAAATGGGCGTTGGCCCACTGTCTCTATCACCATCCCAACGACCTTGTTGTAGCTGTTGATAGAGCTGCGCTAACAAAGCGGTATCGCCAGCGTCTGGTTTGCTTTCGAACATTGCTAACTGATTGTGATCATCACTACTTGCCGCAGCTAAAGCCAATTTCTCGGCGCAGCAGTAACGTTGCCGACCTTTAGCCAGTAGTAGCGAAAAATTTTGATCTGTGATGCGGCGATATAACGGCAAATCTTTATGCATTAACTGCTCTTGTAGAGCTACGGTCGCGGTTGATATGACGACTTTACGCTGATTAAGCAAGGCTACCGGAATCGTCGACATCAAATAGGAGAGCGATTTACCGATACCTGTACCCGCTTCGGCAATTAACATGCGGGTTGACGGATGATAGTGGCCACATAATGTTTTGGTGATTTCAGCCACGAGATAGTTTTGTCCGCGGCGAGGGATAAAATTATCCAACTGATGGTGCAGGTTTTGGTAGCTAGTACGAATGGATTGTTGAATTTTTGTAGTTAACATAAGAGCTGACCAGCACAAGCAGATAAAAAGCACAGCTAGCAATAATAACACAGCTGAGGACATTACCGAGCAGGAATTTGTGTTGTTGGTGGAGTTGAGATGACAATCATAGAGTGATTATATTCTAAATATACATTTGTTTGTGATCGTTATCACTTTTCTATTTCGTAGGCGAATTGTAAATGATTAAGCACAAAAACAGATAATTATACTGTCAATTGAATTTTTCATCGATGAAACATAAGGGTAATGATGAATTGTATGGTTAATTATATTTTAAATCTATTTTAATGTTAACTCATTTAACATTTTGTGTCTTTTAAAAAAAAAAAAAAAAATGATCTATCA
>SLFB01000205.1 GCA_007124475.1 Vibrio sp.
TGGAGCTATATCATATCCAACGCCTAACTCGCGCTTTATAATGAGTATAACGCTCACCAAACACCCGCTCTAATACTCGCTCCTCAGGCTGAATCTGAAACCGATTCATATAACCTACAAAACCAATCACGACCAATAAACTCACTATGTTGTGATGCCAATAAGCAATGCCAATAAATAGCAATAGTAATGCTAAATACATAGGATTACGGCTGTAGTTAAAGATCCCTGAATCGACAACAGTAGAAGCTTGGTCCGGTTTGGTTGGATTAACCGTAGTATTTGCCCGACGAAATTGTACAACGGCAGCAATACCGACCACTCCCGATAACATAATGCACAATGCAAAGATAAGCTGGGTATATGGAAGCGCAAGATCGGCAAAACTAAATAGATGCGCTAACCGATTACAAAGTACCACTGCCACGATAAACAATGCCACCGGTGGAATTTTCAGTTCCAAATAACGCATAACTCCCCTCCTCATCAGTTAAACGGCCATCCGAAGATGACCGTTAGCGTTAGTTACAACATCTCTAATAAAGCTTGGATAGGATGTCTTGGTTGTATCTCCTCAAAGCGTTTCACTTGGCTGCGACAAGAATAACCCGTCATCAAACAGCGTTCTTTAGGAAGTTTATCCAAACTTGGCTGCCAGCTTAAGCCATAAATGTCTTTCGACATCTGTAGCTTATCGACTTCATGACCAAAGGTACCCGCCATACCACAGCAACCTACAGGTACGGTCTGCAACTTGGCACCAAAATGACTGAAGATCTGTCCCCACTCTTTTTCAGCATTAGGTAACTTGGTTTTTTCGGTACAATGCGCCAATAAATACCAAGGCGCTTGTGGTACCTGTCCTTGATCAATATTCGCTTGAGTAACATTGGCTGGTGATGGCATTTCAGCCAAACGTGGCAATAACCATTCATGTGCAGTAAGCACCTCGAACTCACCCCGTTGTTGGCCCAAAATTTCCACGTATTCATCGCGATAACAAAGCACCAGAGCTGGATCAACCCCAACCATAGCAATATTAAGATCCGCGACTTGCGATAAAAAGCCAGCCGTACTGGTTGCTGTACTCTTAAAGCGCTGTAAAAAACCCTTAATATGTTGCGCTTTACCGTTGGGCTTAAACGGCAGCAAGATGGGTTTTTTACCCAGCTTAATGACCAGAGCGATAAAATCTTCCACCACTTGCGCATCATAATAGCTGGTGAACGGGTCTTGTACGATAATCACATGTTCAGATCGCTGTTGCTGAGAAAGCGCCATCAATTGTTGGCGATCAAACGGCACAATATTATGGCGACGTGTGCGTGCCGCTAAGGTCGGGATAGATAATCGAGGGGTATCGACATAGCCGACTGTCGCCGCCGTTAAGCGCTCAACCCATGGTTGACCAATAACCGCATTAACCATTTGTGGCGCTTTCGCCATCAGCGGTAACATGGTTTCAATGTTCGCGACTAAGTGATCTTTAACCGGACGTGAGTAGCGAGTGTGATAAATATTTAAGAAACGGGAACGAAAACTCGGCACATCCACTTTAATTGGGCATTGACTAGCGCAAGCCTTACAAGCTAAACAACCATTCATCGCTTCATACACTTCATGAGAGAAATCATACTCATGGGAGGGACGAATACGCTGCCGAACGCGATCCAGTAGAGTTTTAACACTGGCTGTTTTCTGCAAAGCTTGTTGTTCTAAATCAAGGATATCAATCCCTTGCTCAGTCAGTTGGCGCAACCACTCACGCACTAAACCCGCTCGACCTTTCGGTGAATGACGACGGTCGGCAGTGACCTTCATCGATGGACACATCGGAGAGCTGGTATCATAGTTAAAGCATAGCCCATTGCCGTTACATTCCATCGCTTGCTTAAAGCTATCACGGACTTTAACGGCAATCTGCCGATCAAAATAGCCACGCTTGGTATCCGATACTTTAACCAACTCGAAACTGCTATCAAGCGGCGTACAAATCTTACCCGGATTCATCTTATTGTGCGGGTCAAACGCCGCTTTCACTCGGCGTAATTCGGTAAAAAGTTCGGCTCCGAAAAACTCAGGTCCATATTCAGATCGATAGCCTTTACCGTGTTCCCCCCACATTAAACCGCCGTATTTGGCCACCAACTTAACGACTTGATCAGAGATCTCATGCATCATCAATTCTTGCTTGGGATCGCATAAATCAAGGGCGGGACGCACATGTAATACCCCCGCATCCACATGACCAAACATACCGTAACTGAGTCCTTTTTCATCAAGCAGCGCGCGAAATTCACTAATAAAATCCGCCAAGTGCTCCGGTGGTACACAAGTATCTTCGGTAAATGGAACCGGTTTAGCTCGTCCTTTGGCTGCGCCCAATAAACCCACCGCTTTTTTACGCATAGTATAAATGCGGTTAATGCTGGCTAAATCATCACACACTTGATAACCAATAATCCCCGCTTGTTGCTGGCTGATCATCACATCTAAACGCTGGGTCAATTGCGTGACTAATTGTTTTACCTGCTCTGGGTCTTGGTCTGCATATTCAACCATATTGATGCCAAGCAATTCCTTGCCCGGAACATCGGTCAATAAATCACTGACGCTGTGCCA
>SLFB01000271.1 GCA_007124475.1 Vibrio sp.
CCCCATACTATTGCCGGTCGTGCTGTGATCAGCTGCGATGATTTAAAACTCGCGCTTCGCTATCATCAAGACGGCACGACAGAGCCTCTCACTTGGCCAAGTAGTGATGTTCTGATTTATCATTTACAAGATGGAGCGAGAGTGATTGTTCGTCCGTCAGGAACCGAGCCGAAACTCAAATGCTACTATGAAGTGGTTGGAATGTTTAGTGCTGAGGAAAGTTTTGCTGATGCAGAACAACGCACCGAAGAACAAATGGCATTGCTGATCAGCGAGCATCAAAGTAGTTTAGTGTAACAGCAGATACCCTCGCTTGATGCTCAATTAAGCGAGGGTGCATTAAAATAATGCCGCGTGATTGGCTGTCAGCTTGGCATAAAACTAAGCAGTAGATCACTCAACATCCATAAGGCGAGTAAGAAAAAGATCCCGCCCATCAGTTTATGCTGATACAACCGAAACTTGGCATTCTCCAGTAACACATGTCCGCCCCAACCCACCAAAGCGACCAGCAGTAGATTAAACAGTAGCCCGCAGATATTAAGTAAAATTCCCAGCACTAACATTTGTTCACCGGAGCTTGCGGGGACATTACTCGACACAAACTGCGGTAAAAACATCACAAAAAATACCAATGCCTTAGGATTAAGTAAGTTACTGACCAAAGCTCGTTGATAAAAAGTGCTACTCAGTGCACTCTCTTGAGCAAGATGAGGAGCATCACTCGCGCCACTGCGCAGACAATCAGCGCCCATTTTCAATAAATAGCCTGCACCTAACACTTGTAACACAGTGAGAGCGATTGGGCTCATTGCCACCATAGCCGAAACACCAAGGGCAGCGAGTAAGGTTAAAATAACGCCTGAGGTCGCATTGCCTAAGCTAGCAAATACGCCGACTTTACGCCCATAGCTCAAGCTTGAGCTGGCAATTAATAACATGTCAGGGCCCGGTATTAACAGCAACGCAATCACCGCGGTGAGGTACAGCGGTAAAATAGTCATATCAATCATTATCATCGCTCAATAGCAGCACAAAGTCGCGAATTCTATCTTAAAGCCAGCGACATTGCTATTGAGGAAGCTATTCAGCCAACCATTCCACTTCAATTAAAGTTTGGTCGGCAGATTTTAAACGGCCGAGAAAAACATCACCCTGATGCACTTCGCCAACCCCTTGTGGCGTTCCCGTCATCACCACATCGTTATCCAACAAACTAGTATAAGATTGAAGGTCACTTAAAATCTGCGCGGGAGAAAAAATCATCTGCGCAACACCACCACACTGTACTCGCACACAGTTAATGTATAGCTCTAACTGTAAAGTGGTGATATCGATGCCGGTTAAATCAATAAAACGGCTAAAGACAGCCGAGCCATCGAACGCTTTTGCCCGCTCCCAAGGTAGCTGCTTTTGCTTGAGCTGAGATTGTAAAGCTCGCTTGGTTAAATCCAGTCCAAGCCCCACTCCCGCATATTCACCAGCGCGGATCAAAAAACAAATTTCCGCTTCATAGTGCAGAGTTTCCTGATGATGAGCATACAATTGTTTTGCGATACTGGTATTGGGTTTATTAAACACCACCATTTGTTCCGGTACGGTATTATTGAGCTCTTTAATGTGTTCAACATAGTTGCGGCCGACACACAGTATCTTTGATGGATAAACCAATTGTTGTTCATAGCGTATCGCGTTCATCGCTCGTCCTTGACTAATGAGTGAGCACAAAGTGTAACTAATCAACCCTCTTTAGCCAATAACCATTATCCAACAAGAAGATACCAATCAATGATCTTCACAGGTAGGCGACAAGTAGGAAAGGGATAGCAAGGGTTCAAATGATCATAATCGATAAAACGGCAACCTAAAGTAACAAAATGGACAACAACAAAATATCATCGGCATTAAAAAGTCTTATATACTTATAACCAGACAACTTGAAGTTGCAGGTAGGCGGCAAGGCAGTAGTCCGTTTTTCTGGAACACATGTTAACCACCGGCAGCTCCTTTTGATGGGAGCTAATAGCATAGATAAACCATGTGATTAAGTGAACGAGCCTAGGGTCTGCGGCTTTAAGTAGAAGCAACAAGCGAACCACATCGACATTATCCCCGTATCAAGAGTGAGTAAAACAGCTCAACTAAGTCAGCTTCGAGGTTATTTATGAATAAACCTATTCACATCACTTTATATCGTTGGGCAGGTCAATTCGGTCCATTCAAGGTTAATATTCCTTGTGGAGAGTGCACACTCACTCATGACATCCTGGAGGATGTGTTTGCACAAGAATTAGCAGGTATCGATATTCAACTCACCACAAAAGATTGGCTTACTCATTGGTGGCAACCGCTACGATACGGAGCATGGCATGCGCCAATAGTGATTGTGGAAGATAAAGTAATTAGTCAAGGAGCGGCATTGAATCGTGGTATGTTGGTGCAAGCGGTGATTGAGCAAGTGGCAAAACGCGACACGCTGCAAGGTAATATTGTCTACGGGAAAGCATCTTGTCCTTTTTGTCAGCAAGCAAAAGTAGCTCTACAAGAAGCAGGGATCAGATTTCAATATTATGATGTAGTAAAAAATAGCGCTGCGCTATATC
>SLFB01000154.1 GCA_007124475.1 Vibrio sp.
GTACTAGAGTAAAAGGCCACTCAATTCCTTTTACTAGAAAGCCAAAGTCACCAATGATGATATTGCGCCAAAAACCTGCTGGAACCACAGCTTCGACACCTAAGCTGATCAAGGGTAAGAGCTGGCCGCGTACAATGGGTAGTAATACCTGCTGGCGTAATCCCATACCCAGTCCAACCACAAGTCCAAAACAAGCCGCGAGGATCAGTAGCGCAAATAAAAGACCAGGCCAAGGACGTGAGAGACGCTCACCCCAGACTTCTCTTGAGGTCATTTGCAGAGCAGGCTGGCTGACTTTTTTGGCGACTTCGCTGGCCCAGCGCCAACCCTGTGCAGTCATATCACGCGCTTCAGAAGCCGCTGGTGGTTGAGGGGCTGAGAAAGACAGCTCCTGTATCCAATCACTTAAGGCTTCACGTACCGGTATAAAGCTGCTTGACTGAATAGCAATGCAGGGAAGCAAAGGCGCTTTTAATGTGCTGGCCAGAGTTTTTAAATCGATATTGAGGCCTCGTTCTTGGGCAAGATCCAGCCGATTGATCAGCACCAACATAGGGAGGCCAAGGGTCTCTACTTGATGTAGCAAGTAGAGACTGGATTCAAGGTTGCAGGCATCGAGGACAACAATCACCCCAGCAGGAGGCGCGCTGCTTAAATGAGCTTCTTGTGTATCTGAATCGCAATGGCTGCTGGCGGCCTGAATGTCCCGACCTGTGAGCAGGTTGAGTGCAACGGCTTCAGCCTCATTGCAAGCGTCTAGTGTGTATATGCCCGGTACATCAATTAACTGGGCAGCGAAGGGCATGTCTTCTAATGGGGCTGAATGATAGCTGACGGTAGCGCCAGGGTAGTTGGCGACATAAACCTGTCGGCCGGTTAGTTGATTGAATATAACACTTTTGCCGATATTTGGCGCGCCGACAAGAAGCAGGCGCAAAGGTTCTTGCGACATCATTTAACTACCTCAACCAGTTGAATTTGCTCAGCTAATATCTGATCAAGTGCAAAAGTGCGCCCTTCAACGCGGCATAGCAATGGACCTTGCCACCAGTTGCGGGAAACATACTGCAGTTGCTTGCCTGGGCGAACACCTAGGGCGGCGAGCATAGGTAAATCGGGTGCTTGATGCACACGCCCTGCTTGACCAGGACGCAAGCTTAATAATGGCTGAGGGCAGGCAGCTTTAGTTTCGAGAGGTGTCAAGGGGATCAGCATACTTGTTCCATTGTTTGGGCAGTAAAAAAGTTAGACTAGCGAGGCCTGAGATGAATAAAGGGAGCCAAAAAGTAAATAAACGCGTGATTAAGCTGATCGTTAAGGCTTCGGCAGGGCTGAACCCACCCAGTGTCAGAATCAAGGTCATGCCGGCTTCAAAACTACCTAACCCACCGGGTAATAGGGGTAACATGCTAATTAAGTAGGCGACAAAAACAGCCAGACTAATGAGTAACCAAGGGGCAGGTAATCCTAATGACCAAGCCACCAGCACCACTTTCAGTGGGTAAGCCAGCCATACCAATGTGGACAGTATGATTGGGCTAACAGGAAGGCCTTCACTCATTAGCTGGCGGCTTTGACTGGCGACTCGGCTGAGACCGCTCAAAAATTTTGCTAGGACTGAATCGGGTCGACTCACCCAGCGGTTGGATAAGTGTTCGGCTGTCTGAGGCCAGATAACAAAAGCGCAGAGCAAAACAACCACACTAAAAAGGCCAGCAAAACTCACATAGACTAACCAAGGAAGGCTCCAATACCATAGACTGACGGTCAGTAAAACTAAACAAATCAGCAGAAAAGGGATCAATGACAAAAGCTTGCTGACGAGCATAGAAGCGGTGATCTGACTATAGCTCATGGTGGAATGTTTTTTGAGTAAATACACTCTAGCCGCTTCCCCACCTAGTTTAGACGAGGGAGTCAGGCTTTCCACCCATTGTCCAGCCAATTGGCAGGCTAGCACTAAAGAAAAACGACACTGAGCACCTTGGCGTAACAACAGTAGATGCCAAGCTTTGGCTGTGGCTGTTAGGGTGAGAAGCTGTAGTAGCCCGAGCCAAACAAGGTCGACTAGAGTTAGCTGCGCGACACTGTTCATCACCGAGGTCCAGCCTATTTGCTGAACTAAAACCACGATGAGTGACAGAGCCAATAACAATAAACAAAGTTTCTTTTTCATGCTTGACCTTCTTTCTGAAACAGCAAAGTGGTATCAAAAGCTTGCATAGAATAGGACACACTTCCTTGAGGGAGCAAATTGTTGGGTAATTGCCCATAGTGCTGTGCATGTTTTGGCTTGGGCTGACGAACGAGTAATCGGCTCCCCGCTGGAGCCTGAGTTAACCAGCGTTGATAAATGGCTTGTTTGTTGTAGATCTGTAGGGTTATCAGAGCCACATCACATTGGCTAAAATCAACCGCCTCTGCAGAGGTGTGCTGCCATTGGAATAAATCCGCGATCCCCATTTTTTTCGTTAGCTGTGAAGCGGTTTTCAATGCGGTTTCATCTTGATCAATCGCAGTGATATGCGTGATGCCTCTATTCACTCAATCAAATGCAGTGAAAGGAATGGCACCGCAGCCAATAAGAAACATACGGTCACTGTTTTTTATTTGAGCTAATTCACTCTCTTGCTGTAACAAAGCTCGATATGGGCGCATATACAGACGCCCAAGACTAGGGTGTAGCGCTAGGCTTTTTTCTAGCCATCGAAAAGTGGTTTTCATGCAACCTCCCATTGGTCGGTGTCCTTCTGTAACAGTAGGCAACCGGCGGTTTGACGTTGAAGTGAGTCCAGAGGCAAGCTTTCATAGCCAACTTTAAGCCAAGGATGAGGCAGGCGAATCAATACTCGGGTCCCCGGTGCGAGTTGTGGCCATAAATGTTGAAGAATTTGCGCTTGTGGTGCTGCTTGAGCGGCTAAATGGATCAAACTGTAGCCAGAAGCGTCAATCTCACACCCTTCTTCACAGCGGATATCCACCTGCTGGGAAAGCTGATTGTCATCTAGCCACAAGCGTCCCTGGTGAACAATTTGTGGCTGATTATCGATGGCATCAACACAGGTTTGGGTTAGTTGAGACCAAGCCAGCGCGGTGAAAGGCAGGTAGCCAGCACCGATACACAAGACTTTTTCTTGAGGAAGTAATGTTACCAGGTGCGCTTCTTTTTGCACTCGATGAAGGTAATGTTGCCACTGCTTTTTTTGTAGCCAGGGCCAGTGCATTAGCGCCTTTTCGACCACCTGGGTCGCTTGCATTATAAGTTTCATGGCAGTTGAACAAATAAAGTGGTTCGATAACGGACTTCTCGCACTCCCCAGCCAGTGTTTTCAACTACTCGGGCTGGAACGCGATATTCCCAGGTAAAAAGATGAGCCTTTGCTGGGGCCAGCGAGATCAGCGCCTCACCCTGATTATCGGTATTCAATGTCTCTGCAGGTAAGCGCAGTTCGCTCTCATCTTCAGACTGATACACTGAAATTTCAATATCAGGCACAGGCTGGCCTTGATGAAGCGCCTGTAACCGCCACGTGCTGTGACCATTTTTATGCCACTGAATGTCGGTTGGGTGGATTTCCAGCGCCAGTCCGGCAGGAGGCACGCTGGCTTCAGGCAGTGATTCATTACCTAACCAGGTTTTGCCGAAGTCTCGAATTTCAGAAAGACGATAACGATAGGGTTCGCGGCTGAGTAAAAGCTGGTATAGCCCTGGCGTTTGAGGAGCAAGGGTTGCTGTATAGTAAGTCGCGTGCTCCGTCAGTGCGAGTACGGTGTGTTGACCCAGCGGAGTGATCACATTGAGGCTTAAGCTCGTTTGGTCACGGTCACTTAGCGCTTGGTCAGGATGGGCAAAATAAGCCGTGACCGGAGTGGGAGTACCTTGAATCAAATGTGTCGGAGCTTCAACCCAGATATTGTGGGCAAAGGTGAATGAAGTAAACAGGGTGGATAGCAAAAAAATAAAAGGATAAACGGGGCGCATGGCCGACTTCCTTATGTCAGTCTTAGTCATGTGTAACCTGTAGTTGTTAATGATTATCATATTCATTTTAGTTTATAGGTGGATATTAAATACTGATTTAAATCAATCAATATCATTGTGTGCTATCGACTAAACAGTCTTACCATGGGGCTTTGCTATAAGGTTGGCTATGTGTTTTCTTCAGTAAGTGATGGTGGAAAACGGTGCTTGACACGGTTCCAAGTCCAGCGGCCTAATAGCGGTAGCATACCGATCGCCGTTAAAGCCAGAAATAGCGTTACATCCATGAGTCCGGCCAGTGTTTCTAGCTCGCTAATACGTTGGCCTGCATGAACAAAAACCAGAATTCCTGGCGTCACTGAAAGCGCGCTGATGATTGCATAAACTGAAAACTTCATTGGGGTAAGCGCGAAAGCCGAATTAATAATGAAGGACGGAAATACTTCGACAATGCGGAGTAGAAACAGAAAACCCGAGCCATACTCAGCAACTCCGTTTTCAATGAACGGCATGCGGTTTTTCAGTTTCAGCCAAACCAGATCACGAGCTGCGAATCGGCTGATAAGGAAAACGGCAGAAACCCCAACCACTACCGCAGTCCACACAAGCGCAACGCCAAGCCAGAACCCAAATAGCGCGCCAGCGAGAACGGTAATAACTCCAGTTCCAGGGATCGAGATAACAGCAAACAATAATCTAATAATAAATAATAAGATAAAGCTCTGTGCTGGATTGCGCGCAACCCATTGCTCAAGCGTTTCCAGTGATGCCTGTACGGTTTGAAGATCAATAAATCCGCCAGCAAATAGAAACACAATGGCAGGCATGGTAACCAGTCCTAGACTGAACCAGGTAAACAGTCCCCTAGGGCCGTGACGCACAGGAATTTGATCAGAGACGGGATACCCCTTAGACACTTCGAACACCTTGCTCAGTATAATTTTAATGTTATATCATAACAAAATCGGCGTTATTAAAACTCATTATCGTTTTAGAGTAAAGTTTTTTGCTTACTACTTAAGAGCTATAAGAAGGTGATTATGAGAAAAATTCGCTGAAAAAACCTTTGACTTAGCGTTCCGATGAGGGGGCAGGTGTTTTCCCAGTCCAGGCTACACTGTTGAGAACGATTGATGTTTATAGGTAAGATGTCGACTCTTTTTTGTCATTAGGGTCTGTTGACTTTTTTAATCTGTAATCAACTTTAATGGGTTGGCTGTGAAATGACGCACTACACTTAAATTATCCATTCCCAAACTACTTGGCGTTGCAGGTAGGCGACCAGTGAGTTCATCCCCCTGAATATAGACAGACTCTATGATTGGGGGGGAACGAACATCGGCAACACCCTGCAGCTTCAAATAGGAAGGGTATAACGTATTGAACGTTGCCAGATAGTGAGGTGTTTATGATGTTCAGAGTCATTGGGTGCGCCATACTTTACCTCATTTTAGTCAGCCCCTCGTTTGCGCTAGAACCAATATCACCACGAATTGTAAATGGTAAGCCGACAACGCTGATGCAATTCCCTTCTTTTGTCAGTCTTTATTACGACCGAATAGAGTATGACGGTCGATTCAGTCCAGTAAGTTTTTGTGGCGGGACGCTTCTTGATGATCGACATGTTCTAACCGCGGCCCACTGTTTATTTGATGGGCGAGGTCAGCTTGATATCGCTTGGTTGCTCTTTACCGTTGCCGGGCAATTTGATAATGAATCCGACTTTCCGCATAGCAATATTAAAACAGTACGTGCTGAAGCGGTGTTTTATCATCCAAATTATCAAGATTCATCGAATGCCTTATGGGCGAACGATATTGGGATTATCCGTTTAGAGCGAGAGCTAAATGGGCAAGGTTTTGTTCAGCGACCGAAGGATCAAAAATATCGTTTTGGATTCAATGGGGTTGACGATGAGAATAACGGTTTTAGGTTTGAAACGGTTGGTCATGGAAATACTCGTTCGGGTCGTAAAGAGGATGATAGGTTATTATTTACTACCATGTTTTATGTCTCTAACGCTCGCTGTCAATTAGATATAACGCCATTTGGCTTAACGCTAAATATCCATCATCTATGTTTCAAAGGCGATGGTATTAACCCAGAAACCGAGCTTTCTAATGGTACCTGTCAGGGAGACTCAGGTGGACCGATTTTTTGGAATAATGCAGGTCATTTAATTCAAGTTGGGATCACGAGTTTTGGTCCTTCAGAATGCGGTTCTGGATTTCAGCGTTCAAAAGTGACGTCAGTTTTTACCGAAATTTATGGTTATCGTGAATGGATTGATGGTGTGCTAGCAGGAACTATCGACGCTAATTTACTGCTTACCGAAGAGGACCGTTTAGCTTATGTCGATGATGGTGTAATTATCAGCACAGAACCACCAGAACCAGAACCTGAATCTGCTGATACAGCGGCAGTTGTGAATACTGGGGCTGGGGGAAGTTGGTCTTGGCTGTGGAGTGTACTCTTACTGGCATACGCTTATCTGCGGAGGAGCAACTATATTATTCACACGTTCGATGAGGATTACATAAGGTATAACGACTAGCGGTAGCTAATGACAAGGGTTTGGCAAACCAGTAACCTTGTAAATAATTCACCCCCATTTGGCAGAACTTTCTCTGCATTGCACTGGTTTCTATGCCCTCAATCACTACATCCATATTTCGTGAGCGGCAAAGCTTAACAATGAAAGCTAAAAATTGTTCAGAGCTAGCGTTGGTGAGAGTTTTCAAAGCCAGTGCTCGATCAATCTTAATTTGGTTAAGTGGTAGGTCAAAAAAGCTGTAAATAGAACTTAAACCAGCACCAAAGTCGTCCAATGATAGTTTAAAACCCATACGACTTAATGTATTTAGCTGAGTAAGGGCATGTCGGTTACCATCAAGGATCACGGTCTCGGTCAATTCTAACACAATGGAAGACGGACAAACGCCAAGGGCATTAGTCATCATCTTGAGATTAGCGGGAAAGTTGCTATTTAATAGTTGTAATACTGAGACATTAACGTTGACTCGAGTCGTATCACCATGCATGCGATGATAATCATGAATAAACTGACAGGCTTTCTCAAACACTTGATAGCCAAGCTCAGTGATTAAGCCCTTTTTTTCTGCCACGGGAATAAATTCATCTGGGTAGATCTCACCAAATTCCGATGAACGCCAGCGAACTAACGCTTCGAAACTGGCAACTCTCCCTGTTTTTGCCTCATGGATAGGTTGAAATTTCACCGATAAAGAGTGCTTGCGCAGAGCAGCTTTTAAACCTCGTTCAATAAAGAAGTAACGCTCGACAGCAAGTTTGGTTTCTGTAACATAAATCTCAACTCGCGACTGACTTTTTTCACCGGCATATTGGCACGTTTGGGCTGCAATATTGAGCGATTGCAGAGCAGAAAGTTGAGGGGAGAGTACAGGCAGCACACCCACATTGAGTTTGTCGCCTAACAGGTGTCCTTGCTCTTGAGCAGAAAGGGAGTAGTGATTGATTAATGATTGACACAAGTGTTCTAAAGACTCGATCGAGTTTGCGCCAGGGAGCAAAATTGCAAAATCGTCCGATCGTACCCGATAGAGTGTCGAATGTTGAGTAATAACGGAACGAAAAGCGTGCTGTATATGTTGTAAAATATGCTGGATAACATTGACACTGTATTGATTGACATAAGAACGAATATCTTCAATTTGAATGTATATTAAGCTGGCAGTCTCGTTATTATTAGTTAATTGTTCAATATCACGGAGTAACTTTGTGGTATTGGGCATTCCTGACACGACATCGTAAAATGCTGCTTGCTTTAAAAACGAGCTCATTTTTTTTTGTTCGGAAATATCGCGGTGACTTCCGACCATAAAGCGTTGTCCTTGCTCGCTTTTCGTAACCGCGGTACCTAATAACCAAATATAGTGGCCAGAGATCGTTTTAGCACGATACTCAGTCTCAGCCCGTGATTCATGCTCAAGATGTTGATCAACCTTATTTTCTAATAATTGCCGGTCGTCTGGGTGAACCACAGCAAGCCAATCATTAAAATCAATGCTCGCTGTTGTAAAACCAAATTGGTGATAAAAGGTAGGATTATAAAAGGTCATCATTCCATTGTGATTCATATGGAATAGACCTTCACTAAAAATATCGAAAATATGGATCAGTCGTTGCTGGTGAATAATAGGCTCTAATCGCGGGTGAATTTTGGTTAGCTCGCTTGCTGTCAACAACATATTATCTCACTTAGGGCTAAAACATCACCTATCTGAAAATTATTTGGCTTAGCAATTATTAGTGGTCATTTTGCTTTGCTTTTATCGGCTTGTCACTAACGTAATGTGTATTGGTTAGTGCAAGTGGCTTGAATATATTTATATACCCAAACCACTTGGAGTTGCAGGTAGGCGAACGAACGTAGCCAACATCCCTGCAGCTTCAAGTCGTGAGGGTATACCCACTATAACGAGTGACAAAGAAGCACTCAATAAGCAATAAGTATTATTCGTTACTTATAAGTCAGATTTGTGACATTTTGGCAACAATCGGATTTTAGTTGGTCAGAGAAAACCAGAGGTTCAGTGCTAGAGATGAGAAATGAGCCGCCTAATGGCATCCATTTGGATGACACTAGGCGGAGAGTAGGGTTATCTATCCCAGTAGGCTTCTTCGAGGCTGTCCTCACGCTCAGGTAATGAACGTGATAAACGAGGAGAGTGTTGGGTTAACACTTCATAACTAACGCGATTAGCATAACGACAGATCTGTGATAAAGAAGAATAGGTGAGATAAGGTAAGCTATGCTTAGCTGAATTTGGGACATTATTTCGATGGTAGCGATTAGCCGCCATATCGTGTAATAAAGCAGATAGAGCTCCATCGCCCGCACCATTGGTATTTTTAATTTCCAATGGGCCACCTAAGTAGGGTCCGATGTGCGAATATACTCGCACTGGTTGCTGACAATCTTGTTGACGCATTGCCCGACTAAATTCATAGCAGTTAAACTCAGGGATATTACCTGGCAGCAAAGGAAGCTCAGTATCGCGCTTTGCGGATTCATCAACATAACCGGCCATATATAATCCGACTGGGCCAGCGGTACATAATACTAAATCTACCCAATCTAACGCTTTATTGGCAGCCAGAAGCGGATCTTTCTCGCCCGTTAAGGCTTCACCTTCCTCTTCGTTCATTGCCAAAACGGTTACATGTTGTTTGAGATAGTCTTGCCACCAAGTTTGATTGCCTTCGATGACATATTTCGTCCCTAGAGTTAAAACAACAGGGACATGATGCGCTTTTGCTAGTTCAATGGCACGTTGCACGGCTTGTGGCATCGGATCATCAGCTTTGCCGCGCATGAGATATGACGAGACAACTAAAGCCGAGGCGCGAGCAAACACTTCTTCAGGGATACTTTCAGGACGAAGCTGATTCATTTGTCCTTCATTGATCGCGAAGGTTCTTTCGCCATCTTCTGAAATCAAGGTATAACAACGACCAATTGGACCATCGACCGTTTGTAGATGGTTCAAATTCATCCGCGAAGAGGTTTGACATAAGTATCGATAGGCATAAGAGCTTACTTCGATATTTTTAGACATCACACCAAGTAGTACAGACTTGCTGTCTGCTAATACCGAGTAGTTATGTAGAGTGTTACCTATCGTGTCTCCCGGATATAAATGGGTAATCAGTTTACGCTCAACTAACTCGTCGTAAAGAGCATCGGCTTGACGCTCTTCAAGCACTAAAGAATGCCCTTTACTTAATTGATATTTGGCTAAAAAAGCATCATCAACTCTGGCTTCAATATCGACAATCGTTTGCCCCACGCCAACTACCGTAGGGTGGCGTAACTTAGGGGTCGGTTGCATTTGGTTTACAAGCGGATCACGAGCGTGAGTGGGGAAGTAGTGTTTCGATTTGCGTTGTCCGGGAAACTTCATATCCAGAGTCATAGGTAAGGAACAGTTTCGCGAATATTATCACAAAAAGATGAAACAATTTATAATATTTACATCAATAACCAATTTGATCGTTTGCAGTGCACATAACCCCAAAC
>SLFB01000267.1 GCA_007124475.1 Vibrio sp.
CGGTCAAATGGTTGATTCACCCGCACACTAGCTTAGACGAGTGAATCAACCACTTCACCTCAATTGACGCTACCGCACCTTATTTTGGGCGATAATACACACTTAGGAACACGAGAATGAAAACCTTTCCCCGAACTCTGGTTGCACTTACCGTTATAGCCAGCAGCTCAGTATACAGCGCTGGCTTTCAAGTTGCCGAGCATTCCGCCTCCGGTCTTGGCCGAGCTTTTTCTGGTGAAGGCGCGGTGGCAGATAACGCCAGTGTGCTAGCTCGCAACCCTGCGGCAATGACTCGTTTTGAACGTGCGCAATTTTCTGGCGCCCTGAGTATCATCGATCCTGAAGTTGATGTTTATGATCTGAGCAATCAACAAAAAATGTCGGATATCGCTCCTCTCCAAGTGGTTCCAGCGGCTTATTATTTAAGCCCAATTAATGAACAGTGGAGCTGGGGAATCGGCCTTTTCACTACCTATGGTGTAGCAACCGATTACCCAACCGACATTTATGCTGGTGACATGGCAGGCGACACTGCGTTGATTTCGGTTAACCTCAACCCGAGCCTAGCGTACAAAGTCAATAAACATCTTAGTTTGGGCGCTGGGATTAATCTTGTTTATGCCCATGCAGAGCTCAATCGTCACCAAGGTGGCTTAGCGCCCACTTTAGGTGGTCAACCAAGTGATAAGCTGATCTCTATGGAAGGCGATACCTTAGGTTATGGCTGGAATATTGGCGCACTTTACTCAGTGAACGAAAATCACCGCTTTGGGTTTTCCTACCGCTCACAGGTCAAACTCGATTTCGATGATGGTACCTTTTCTAGCTATAACTCTGGCGCAGCTAGCAAGCCCGAAGTCGTCGGCCGCTTAAAACTTGATCTACCAGAAATTTGGGAAATATCCGCCTTTCATCAACTCAACGACCAATGGGCGATTCACTACGGCTATCAACGCACCGGATGGCGTTCATTCAAAGAGCTCAAAGCCACTTCAGCAGAGTGTAAAGACGGTGTCTGCTTCCAAAAACCAGAAGACTATAAAGACAACGGACGCTGGTCCCTTGGCACCACCTATCGCCTTAATCATGATTGGACACTGCGCGCTGGTTTAGCATTTGATGAGCAAGCCGGTAAAGCCACCTTGAGTATTCCAGATAGTGACCGCTATTGGTATTCGGCAGGTTTTACTTACACTTTGAGTGATGCCATGACCCTAGATGCGGGCTTTGCGTTAGTAAGAAGTCAATCAGGCAACTTCACCGAAACCAACGCCGCAGGCCAAAGCTTGAATTTCAACACCAAAGCCAATGCCTATATCAGTGCCATCCAGCTCAATTACCAGTTCTAAATAGGTTAAGAACCCCATGAAAAAACTACTTAAAATTTCCCTACTCTGCTCTGCTCTCTGGTTAGCGGGATGCGGCGATGACATGCAAAGCTCCGGTGAACCTACCATTAGCTACGAGCCACATATTGCCAAGGCATTAACTCGCGAAACACAGATTAAATTTCAGTTAAGCGGCGCGAACCCTTCTGTGCCGCTGCCATCGTATGCGTTGATGAACCCACAAGATGGCACCTTAAACTTACCCACGGATGGTGACAACTCGCCCAGTAATCCGCGCGTTGCCATGAATCAGCTCGATGGTTGGTCAACCACTATGCCACTGTATCTGGATTTTACTGGCGGCAGTTTGGCTACTGGTCACATCACAGACGGTATTTATCTCGTTGAACTAAAAGAGTCATTATTAGGTGATCCCGATGCACAAGCATTCGAAAAGGTATTTGAACTAGGCAATGTTTTTGATAAAAAAGACTTTGTCGCCTTTAGCGATGCCGTAACCAATAAGATTGCCATTTACCCCACTAAGCCATTAAACCCAGCGAGCAACTATATTTTAGCCATCACCAGTGAAGTTAAAGACGCACAAGGCGAGCCAATCGGCACCTCAAGTAGCTATGCGACCCTTAAATCCACGCAGCGGATCTATAGCCAAGGGCAATTGGCACAATTGCAGAAAATCACTCATGGTACGGAAGCCCTGTTTAGCGCAACAGTTGATGCAGAACAGATCGTATACAGCACTTGGTTTAGCACCCAATCGGTGGGCGATACCTTAAGCGCTGTAACTGCCGCAACGGCCTACGGCGTAGGGAAAGGAGACCCATTAGCGGTTTGGAAACAAGCATTTGAACATCCAAATGATGCTTATCGAATGATCTTTGAAGATCCCAAGCCTTTTGTTGAAGCACTTAACGCAGATCAGGCTTTTGACAAATATATAAAGATTCCTAAGATACCGGGTCTCAAGAACCGACTTATTGCAGCTTATGATCAGTCCGTCACTGATACCGGTCAATCGGTTAATGTCACTCACGGCACCGTGACTCTGCCTCACTACCTTGAAACTGGCGCAAATTGGAACACGCAAGCGTTTAGCGCCGCTTCCCCCAGCCTAGCGAAAATCTCAGCAGCATTAAAAGACCCTGTTGAGCAGGCTCATATTGCAGCGCAATTGATAGGCGCAGGTATTGACCTTAACGAGCTTGCAACCA
>SLFB01000193.1 GCA_007124475.1 Vibrio sp.
ATTTACCTGGACATACAAAGGTGCATAGTGCGAGATCTTCTTCGTCAAGCTCTAAAGCTCCTAAACGCTGAGCACTCTCAGTATCACCTGCACACAGATCACGCAGTAATAGTGTTGGCTCCATATCGAGCGGCATGACTTTTTCATAGTTACCAATTGGAACCATAGAACGATCACTACCATTGGTAGTCGTAGTCATATTAAACAACCGGTCTTTGAACAAATGCCCTAAATAAGCACGAGTGATTGAGAAACGATTTTTACCAGGCATCGCCCAGCCAAATAACTCTTTCTCTCGACCTTCACGCAATACAGAAACCTGTTTATGGTAACGACCAAGGTAAGCATGAGGACCAGCAGCTGAAGTACCAGAAAGCACGGAGCCAGAAATCACTCGTATTTCACCTGACATTACCTCGTTATCCGTCAACTCATCTAAGCTAGCGCCTAGAATCGTTCTGATCAGGCGAGGATTATTAACGACAGGACCAGCCAAAGCGATAACTCGTTCGTTATACAACTCACCCGTTAAGAATAATTTACCTATCGCGATAACATCTTGATAATCGATGCTCCAAGCGACATTAGTCGGATTAACTGGGTACAGATAGTGCATATGAGTGCCAACTAATCCAGCTGGATGAGGCCCATGGAAAACATGTTCTTCAACGTTCGTCTGAGTAGAGCGAGGTAAACTAACCCCAGCTTTACAAACGTAGACCTTGTCTTCGGTTAGCACAGACAGAACGTCAAGTCCTGCTACAAAAGCATCTGGTTGCTCACTAATTATCACGCTAGGTTCAGCAGCAAGTGGATTAGTATCCATTGCCGTCACAAAAATAGCTTTAGTTTGAGCATTAATTGCTGGAACCTTGCTAAACGGGCGAGTTCTCAGGGCTGTCCATAAACCAGAATCCACAAGTTGAGACGTCACCGCAGAACGGTCTAAACTTGCTAGCTGATTAGCGTCAAACTTATTGAAGGTGATTTGCTCATCACCAGTCTTTTCAATCACAACCGATTGAAGGACTCGCTTCGCACCACGATTAACTTCAATAACCTTGCCACAGACAGGAGAAGTAAAAACAACACCAGGATTCTTTTTATCTTCAAAAAGAACTTGAGCTTTTTTTACTTCATCACCGACGCGAACATGCATTGTTGGACGCATACCCACGTACTCTTCGCCAAGCAAGGCGACTTTAGTGATGGACTTGCCATCATGAATCACCTGGGATGGAGCTCCAGCAATAGGAAGGTCCAAACCCTTTTTTATTGTAATCATACGCGCTTGCACTACTTTTAATTGGGAAAAAGATTCTTTTATTGCGTAAAGTCAAGAGCTTACTCTGTTAGTTGATCCTGATGTCAGCTAACATTAGTTATAACTCACATTTGAAACCACAGTTCAAATTAACGACTGCATTAACCTCGTTTCAAAGTATTTGAGTATAAGGTTCTCTAGACACGACATTGATAACGCTGACTTTCAGGCTGACTAAAAGTGCAACATCCTTATATAAAACCGATTACAAAACGGCAATCAGAATTATCAGGTGCCGTAGTTTAGCATCTTTTACAAACGGTATGCCATGACCAAACTTGGCTTCCATCGCTTTATTTGTAAAGAAATCGCTAACTAAGATGAACAAATCATCATAAACATGAGCTACAGCACAGTTAGTGCAGCAAAAAACTGTCACTAGTCACAAATCCAAGTTACAACGGGAGGTTGTAGTTAAATTATCACTCTTGCTACACTGGTTAATGAACTTGATTACGGCTTTTATCAGCTCAGCGATCAGTGGTAACTAGTATTATCATTGCTCGCGCTTTAAACCACCGAGACACATAGGGCTATCTGGGGCCGCTTTTAATGCCTGCCACTCCTCTGGAGTATAAGTGTGAATCGCCAAAGCATGAATATGATGGGCTAACTCTTGTTGCAAAATTTGATTGACCTGCCGATGACGGGAGATCAAACGCTGACCTTGAAAAGCCTTACTGACAATCACTACTTTAAAGTGACTTTCAGAACCAGCAGGCACGTTGTGCATATAGCTTTCATTGATAACATCAAGAAACTCCGGGTGTAAGGCTTGTACTAATTTGTTATTTATCACGGTCTGTAGCATATTGATTCTCACTATCGATCCTGGTTAGTGTTCATTTTACTCTGAGTTACCCACTGAACAAAGTTTTGGTTTCTTGTTCAAGTACCATTTGCGACAATAGCGGAGTCTTTCTCCATGAATAGTCAATCTCCAGTATGAAAACAGAACTCGCTTTATCACACGCTACTTTAACCCTCCACCGCTTCCCGTATCGACAGCATGAAACACTACAAGCCTGGGATGCCGGCGATGAATATCTATTGCAACATATTGACTCACTGTCTCTTAAACCTGAACAGCAAATTTTAGTGATTAATGATAGCTTCGGCGCGTTAAGCTGCGCTTTGTCATCACAACACCAAGTGACCATGATGAGCGACTCGTTTATTGCTCGTCAGGCTACGATTGAAAATTTACAGCGTAATCAATGTCGAGAAGTCAATTTCCTCAACACCATGGCGGATATTCCTGACAATATCGATTTAGCTATCATGCAAATTCCACGCAATAACCGTCATTTAACTTGGCTACTCGCTCGTTTAAAAGCCCGTTTACCAAAAACAACAACATTAATTGCAGTCAATAAAGCTAAAGAAATTCATACATCGACCTTACAATTATTTGAACGTTATTTAGGCGACACCAAAACCTCTCTGGCTTGGAAAAAACACCGCTTAGTGTTTTGTCAGCCAACCGCTGACCCTGTTAACATGCCACCAGAATCAATCCAATGGTCAGTAGACGACTATTCGATCATGTTAGAAAACTTACCTAATGTTTATTCCGGTGAACGATTGGATCTCGGGGCTCGTTTTCTATTACCACACCTCCCACAACAAGCAGAGCTAACCAATATCATTGATTTAGGCTGTGGCAATGGTGTATTGAGCGTACGCTTAGCCCAATTAAACCCCCAAGCCCATATAACAGCGATTGACGAAAGTTACATGGCGATTGAGTCTACTTCGCGCAATTTAAAACATAATCTAGCGTCTCATCAAAATTTCCACTGCCAAGTCAATAATTGCTTAGATGGATTTGATAGCGATATGGCGCAATTAATAGTCTGTAATCCCCCTTTTCATCAGCAACAAGCCATTACCGATCACATTGCATGGCAAATGTTTTGTGATGCTAAACGAGTTCTTGCCAATAACGGAAAATTACTCATCATAGGTAACCGCCATCTCGGTTACGATAGCAAACTCAAACGTTTATTTGGTCGAGCGCAAGTGAAAACACTCGCAAGTAATCCTAAATTTGTTATCTTACAAGCGATTAAACGTTGAACATTAATCAATATTTATCACGACTAAGGATTGAATGATGAAAAAATTGTTGGTACTTACTTCTATGGTATTGCTTTCCGCTTGTTCTGCTCCCAAGCAACAGCAAATTGACTTTACCCCTCAAATAATCTCAACGCCTCGTATCGTTGTTAATGATGTTGCTTTTGCTCTAACGAGCAAGGATGTACGCTCTGCACAATACGTTGCGCTGGTTGATAGTGGGCGTTCTCAAATCACTCCTATCCATAGTCGACAGAATTTACGTTTAACCATGGAACATGCCTTGAGCGAGCAATTTGCAGCACAAGGTTTTCGCTCTACGACTAATAGTGACAATAATCTGACCATTGAAATTCAAGAAGCATTAGTAGCAGTAAAACACTCAATAACTTCCCATGAAATGAACGCGGTGATGACCATTGAACTAACGGTAGAGACACCGAGAGGTAAACTGGTTAAAAGCTATAATGGTAGCGCACAGCGTAAAGCCGCTTTCAGTGCTTCTAATCAAGATATAGAAAAAGTACTTAATGATGTGGCCAATCTAGTGCTGAATGAAATTGCTAACGATAGTGAATTACAAACCTATATGAAGGAACGCTTTAATGCCTAAGTACTTATCATTACTATGGCTACTATTAAGTGTTAATGCATTTGCTAACCCTCAGATCAAGTTTGAAACCTCATTAGGTGAGTTTGTTATCGAACTTGATTCTGAGCTAGCTCCTATCACCAGCGAAAACTTTTTGCACTATGTGCAAGATGGTAGTTATATTGGCAGCCTATTTCACCGTGTAATCCCAGGTTTTATGGCACAAGGTGGAGGCTTCGATGCAGAGTTCAACCAGCTACCAACGAGGAAGCCTATTATCAATGAAGCCAATAACGGATTGAAAAATGAGTTAGCAACCATTGCCATGGCTCGCACAGCGGCCCCTAATTCAGCCACTCGTCAATTCTTTATTAACCTTACCGACAACCCATTCTTAGACGCAAACCAAAGGCAAGCTGGTTATGCGGTATTTGGAAGAGTGATTAGTGGCTTTGAGACGATAGAGCAAATGGCAACGATTCCCACCCACAGTGTCGGAAGGATGGCCGACGTTCCAACCACTCCGATTGTCATTACTGACACCATCATTATTAATTGATTATTTTGCCCTGTTAAGCAACAGGGCAGCTGTTAAAGGATAAGCTTGATGTCGAGCGATACACAACGTCTGAACTGGTCTCAAACCATTAAAAGTTATCTTGACCGCCGCTTACTATGGGTATTTTTGCTCGGCTGTTCTAGTGGTTTTCCTTGGGTTTTAATTGGCTCCAATATGTCTGGCTGGTTAAAAGATGCAGGGCTTACCTTAGCGGCTATCGGATATTTCGGCAGTATATTTTCTGTTTATGCGATTAACTTCCTGTGGGCTCCACTGGTGGATCGCGTACATATTCCCTTTTTACACCGTTGGCTAGGACAGCGACGAAGTTGGATTTTATTTTGTCAATTCGTGGTACTGGTATTCACCCTACTTATCGCTGGAGTTAACCCGTTAAACAACATCATTCTGATGTCATTGTTCGCATTGATGATTGCTATCGCTTCAGCCACCCAGGATATTGCTATTGATGCGTTTCGTATCGATACCTTTCCTAAATCAGAATCATCTAAACTGCCTCAAGCTTCGGCCATGGCGGTGATTGGCTGGTGGACTGGCTATTCTTTGCCCGGATATTTTGCTTTTATCTACGCCGATAACGTAGGCTGGAATCAGGTCTATTATGGCATGGCGAGCGTGGTATTTATCCTGATGATATTTACCCTATTGGTACGAGAACCAAAAACCTATCGCGATGTGTTGCAACAAAAAGCTGAACAACGTCATGGACGAGTAATTAAATCAAAAGTAGGACTCTGGCTCAGTGTCACCTTGTTTGAGCCCTTTATTGACTTTTTCCGTCAGAATGGAACGCGAGTCGCTATCACGCTGTTGTTATTTGTCTTTTTATTCAAAATTGGCGAAGCCTTTCTCGGCCGAATGTCGATTGCCTTTTATAAAGATATTGGCTTTACCAATGAACAAATTGGCTATTACTCAAAATTGATTGGCTGGGGCTTAACCATGTTATTTACCTTATTAGGTAGTATGGTCAATGTCCGATTTGGCATAATCAAAGGCCTAATGGTCGGTGGTATTGCCATGTCCGCCAGTAACTTGATGTTTTCGTGGATAGCAGAAGTTGGCCCCAATGAGCAACTGTTACTGGCCACCATTCTAGTGGATAATTTTACTACCGCTTTTTCTACTGTTGCTTTTGTTTCGTTTCTTACCGCTATGACCGGACAAGCCTTCTCTGCTACTCAATATGCTTTACTGGCTTCCTTAGGCAACTTTGGCCGTACTACTCTTGCCTCATTTAGCGGACAAGTAGCGGAATATTTAGATAACTGGTCGTTATTTTTTGCTTTAACCGCGGTGATGGTTATCCCTAGTTTATTGATGCTCTATTCCATGCGCCACGATTTTAATCGTATGCTAGACGCCGCTAAAAAACGCCAGCTAGCCGAAGAAAAGGATAATCAAACGATTAGTTAACCCAAGGAAGAGCACTTATGTGGCAAATCTTTGTGCAATTTTTTACTCTTGGTTGGGTCAGCTTTGGCGGCCCAGCTGCTCATATTGGCTATTTTCGACACACCTTTGTTGAAAAACGCCAATGGATGAGCGAACAGCAATATGGGCAAATTGTAGCTTTAAGCCAGTTTTTACCAGGCCCAGGTTCCAGTCAAGTCGGCTTTGCTATCGGTTATCAACGGGGAGGGCTAATTGGCGCAATTTTAGCTTTTATTGGCTTTACCTTACCATCCGTTCTACTGATGTTAACTTTGGCGATGTTTAGTCGTCATTGGCTAGATTCAGCTTTATACGCGCAACTTATTCATGGCTTGAAACTACTCGCCGTGGTTGTCGTCGCCGATGCCGCTTGGGGCATGTACCAAAACTTCTGTCGAACTAGGCTAACAATAAGTTTATGCTTATTTAGCGCCGCACTTTTACTTTTTATATCTGGCCTTTGGGCTCAAATCATCGTTATTGGCGGCGCAGCCATCCTAGGCATATTTAAATTATCACCAGCGAGTTCATCGCTCGATTCAGCGCCTTTTCGTCCGACATGGTGGCCATTGTTCATCTTTGCTGGTTTGCTTATCATTTTGTCTTTATTTGCCACTTACATCCCTTATGTCACGATTTTTGAACCGTTTTTCCATGCCGGGAGTTTGGTTTTTGGTGGCGGCCATGTTGTCATGCCCTTACTGCAAAATGTGTTAACCGAGCAAATCGACACCGATATTTTTCTCACCGGTTATGCCGCAGCACAGGCCGTTCCTGGACCTATGTTTACCCTAGCAACTTATTTGGGCTATCACTTACAACCCGACGCGCCAATCATCGGCGCATTAATCGCTACGATGGCCATTTTTTTACCTGGATTTTTATTACTTTTAGGCGTTTTAAAACATTGGCAGACGTTAGCGAGTGTTCCTAAAGTTTCAGGAGCCTTGGCTGGCGTTAACGCTGCTGTCGTTGGGCTGCTCATTGCCGCCCTTTATCAACCGGTATTTGTGAGTGCGGTTTTTAACAACGGGGATCTCGCCTTAGTTATCCTTGGTCTCTGGTTACTAAAAGTCGTTAAACTACCGATTATTGCCCTAGTCACGTTTTTCTTAGCGAGCAGCTTGCTGCTCTCTTAACAGGTTTAATGATGATATTAATGGATTAACAAAAAGTCATACAAAACTGCTACGCCTGACGTTAAATCACCTAGACTTATAATGACACTGGCGATTAGTAATCTGAGGTAAAAACAATGACAACACATCATCAAGGAGAACAATTTGGTTTTTTTGCTACGGCAGGTAAACTCAACGCTCAGTTAACTGAAATTCATCAACGGATACAAACCCTTGAACCTGAAATCGCTCGAATTGCTTTTATCTTGTACGATGATGAGAGTAAACAACTAAAGACCTACGCCCATAGTGAATCTCATCGTGAAGAGTTAGAACATTATGCCATTGCTTTAGACAGTGTCACCACTCTTAAAGAGTGTGCTGACTCAGGCCAGGTTCGTGTTATTCATCGTATCACCGATGAAATATCCGCAACCTCGTCACATAGTCAGTGGTTACTCGCTCAAGGTTATCAGTCATCGATGACCGTTCCGGTATATCATGACGACCAATTTATTGGTTTTATCTTCCTTAACTCTTACCAAGAGAACCTTTTCACCCCACAAAAGTGCACCGCTTTAAAACCATTTATTGATATAATTCGCTTTATCGTTAGCTCTGAGCATGATTTAGTGCATGCATTAATTAATGCAACTAAAGCCATTAATGCTCAGTCACCTGAACACTGGATCGATTCAAAAGAACATAAAGAGCGCATCAGCCGTTATGCGCGTGTCATAGCCCTAGAAGTGGCAACTGTCTATCAATTGGATGATGAGCTGATCGAAAATATCAGTCAATTTGCCAAATGCCATGACATAGGTAAGCTCGCTATTCCCGCTGAGTTATTCAATAAGCCCGGCTCATTAACCATAGAAGAAAGACAATCTCTCAATCAGCATATCGAAAAAGGAATCGATATTATTAATGGGATTATCGATGATATTGGTTCCCCAGATCACCCTAGCATCACCGTCTTAAAAGAAATTGTCGCCTATCATCATGAATTTCTTGATGGAAGTGGCTACCCTTATGGTTTAACCGCAGATGCAATCCCAGTTTCGGCTCGTATTATTGCCGTGGCAAATATATTTGATGCTTTAACTAGCCATCGTCCTTATAAACAAGCTTGGTCGGTACAATTTGCCCTATTAGAGTTAGAGAAAATGGTGGCTTCAGGAAAACTCGATAAACATTGCGTCAATGCGCTGCGTTATCACCAAGATTACTTAAAGCAAGTCAGCGAAACTTATCCAGAGCTTGATCCAAAAGATCGACAAGACACACCATAAAATGGATAATTTTGTGAACAATAACACGCTTGGCAACCAAAAATCGCCCTTCACACCTCATTCTCTGTGGTTTAGTCATGTTATATTTACAAAAAATTAACATACATAACCATTGCTCATACATGGAGTTAGAGAATGAATCAACCAAGCCCTACCTTAGCCCCTCAATGCTCATTGCCACCACCTAATGAAATGATTTTAACTTGGGCACAAACACGGCCCAATGATGTGTATCTGAAGCAAATCATTAATCGCCAGTTTGTTGAGTACACTTTTGCCGACGTCGCGGATCAAGCACTACGTCTCGTTTCCGCTTTACGTTCGTTAGGTGCTGAGCCTGGTGATAAAGTGGCTTTAATTTCTAAAAACTGCGCCGAGTGGTTTATTTGTGATTTAGCCATGATGCTTGGTGATTATGTCAGCGTCCCCATTTTCCCAACAGCAGGCGCGGAAACTATTGAATACTGCGTAAATCATAGTGAAAGTAAAATCATCATTGTTGGTAAGCTAGATGATAATCAAGCGACCCAAAAAGTCCTGAGTCAGTCACCTGAATTGATTAGTATTGGTTTACCCTATCCATCAACGCCGGCATGTCAGCATCAATATCTTGAGTTAATCAAACAGCATTCACCCAGTGAAGAGCGCCCTGAGCATTTTGACGAAAAACTTATGTCTATCGTTTACACCTCTGGTACATCTGGTCAACCCAAAGGGGCAATGTTAACCTATGGAGCATTTTCATGGGCGGTTCAACAGCTGATTAATCAAATTGGCATCGAAAAAGATGATCGCTTGTTTTCGTACTTACCTCTCGCTCATATTACAGAGCGCGTATATGTATTCGGTAGCTCAATTCAAGGTGGTGTGCTCACTGCTTTCCCTGAGTCGCTCGATACTTTCATCGAAGATGTCAAAATGCATCGTCCAACATTATTTATTTCCGTGCCGAGACTATGGACTCTCTTCCAGCAACGTATTCAAGATAAACTGCCACAAAAAAGACTGGATATCTTATTGAAGATCCCGCTGGTCAATAATCTGATTAAACGTAAATTAGCCGATAACTTAGGCCTAAATAAAGCTCGAGTTCTTGGCTGTGGTTCAGCACCTGTTTCCCCAGCTTTATTGGCTTGGTACCATCGCCTTGGGTTAAACATTACCGAAGCATGGGGAATGACCGAATCTTTTGCTTACAGCACCATGAACTACCCGTTCCGCCCAGATAAAATTGGTAGTGTTGGCCAAGCCGGTCCTGGCGTTGGTTTAAAAGTGAGTGAAGATGGTGAGATTCTTGTACACAGTCGAGGTGTTTTTTCTGGTTACTATAAAAATGATATCGCTTCTAGAGAAGCTTTTGATGCTCAAGGGTGGTTACATACTGGCGATTTAGGCGCTATTGATGCCGATGGATATTTAACCATCCAAGGCCGAATAAAAGACACTTTTAAAACCGCTAAAGGAAAGTTCGTCTCTCCCGTTCCAATTGAAAAAAGGCTCTATGAGTATACCCGTGTAGAAATGCTCTGCTTAATCGGTCTAGGTTTACC
>SLFB01000278.1 GCA_007124475.1 Vibrio sp.
AACGTAGCAAGCTTTGTTGATGTCATCGAAGTGGGCACCATCCTCGCCTTTGCTGAAGGCATGAAGGCCGTCAAAACGTTACGCCATAATCACCCTGACCATATTCTAGTGTGCGATATGAAAACCACCGATGGCGGCGCTATTTTAGCGCGGATGGCATTTGAAGCTGGCGCGGATTGGATCACCGTTTCTGCCGCAGCGCATATCGCCACCATCAGCGCTTGTAAGAAAGTCGCCGATGAACTGGATGGTGAAATCCAAATCGAAATTTACGGCAACTGGACCTTTGCTGATGCACAATCGTGGATTGATCTTGGCATCACCCAAGCTATTTATCACCGTTCAAGAGATGCCGAACTGGCCGGTATTGGTTGGACAAGCGAAGATGTTGAGAAGATGCGAACTCTATCCGATATGGGGCTTGAACTTTCCATCACAGGTGGCATCGTGCCAGAAGATCTCTATTTATTTGAAGGCATTAAGGCCAAAACCTTCATTGCGGGGCGTGCATTGGTCGGTGAAACAGGTCGCGTCACTGCCGAAGCACTGCGCAGTCAAATCGATCGTTTTTGGTGCTAGGAGGCCGTATGTATCAACATTTGCCACGCCAACGTATCGGGTTGTATGAAAAAGCGCTCCCCAATCATTTCCGTTGGGAAGAAAAGCTCGCCACAACGAAAGATCTGGGGTTTGATTTTTTAGAGATATCTGTTGATGAGTCGGATGAACGTCGTCAACGCTTAGACTGGGATGATGCAACCATCTATCAGCTACGAAGATGGTGTGAGCAATACCAAATCCCGCTGCAATCGATGTGCCTAAGTGCGCATCGTAAGTTTCCTTTTGGCTCGTCAGACCCCGCCATTAGAGAGCAAGCCATTCTGCACATGGAGAAAGCGATTACCTTAGCTTACAAACTGGGCATTCGCACCATTCAACTCGCAGGCTATGATGTCTATTACGAACTCGCTAATGGAGAAACTCATCAACGCTTCATTGAAGGCATGCAGCTTGCCGCCAAACTGGCCGAGCGTGCTGGCGTGATGCTGGCGGTGGAGATCATGGATACCCGCTACCTTAATTCACTCAGCAAGTTCGAAATTCTCAAGCGGCAAGTGCCCTCACCCTATTTTATGGCGTATCCAGATGTAGGCAACATTTCAGGTTGGAACTACGATGTGTGCACAGAATTGACCTTAGCCATGCCACACATCACGCAGATCCATCTTAAAGATACCTATTGTGTCACCCCAAACTACGCTGGCCAATTTCGAGATTTAGTGATTGGAGAAGGAGAGGTTAATTTCGACGCCATTTTCCAAACCTTGAAAAAGACACACTGCGTTGCTCCGCTGGTGATTGAGATGTGGGCACAAAATGAATATTGGCAGCGCGACATTCGTACCGCTCAACAGCGATTAAACCAAGCGTGTGACGCCGCAGATTTACCTCGTTTATTTAACCTATAGCTCGTTTATTCAATCGATAAATCGTGCTCCGATGCATCTTTTATGCATTATTTATCCTGAACTTGGATAAAGCCGCGCCCGCCCCCCGTGAGCGCGGTCTCTTTTCTTAGCAAACATTGACATCACCAACACAATCGCGCAGAGTTGCTTTTTGATCATACCCCGATGCATAACACTCTGAGAACCAATGAAATTACTTCACTTACAACTCTTCTGGTATGAAAAGCATCACACACTTTTAGAAATGGAAGCGCTCCCTACGCTCACCCCAAGCCAAGAGCAAGCATTGGCAGAGTGGGTTAAGTGTCGACGCAAAATATTAAGCTTTGAGGCCCACCAGCATACTTGGGTAAAAGTGAATGTAGACGGTTTTTCTTCTGCCTTGCATTTAAAGCCGAATGGCACGTTGGTCGAGCGAGATCTGTTTGGTGAAAAAACACTGCAAGGATTATGGAAAGTCATCGACGGTTTCTTATTTATCAAAGTGATCAGTGGTGAATTTATTGTCGAATATCAGATTGTTGGCAATAACGAACACAGCATTCACTGCGGTATTGAGTACATCAACGGCAGAGTTAGTAGCTATAGTAAGTTCATTCAAACAATATAATTCAATAAGTTTTGTAATCAGATAGGCTTTGATTACAGTTAATGGGGTATAACAACCTTGTAAAATCATCCAACTTTCTGGGGTAACTTACGTTCAATATAAATACCAATTTAAGACAATTCTAAATGGGTTAGCTGTTTGAAAGATTCAAACGTCGAACAATGCGCTAAGCATTTGCCGACTTTCTTGTTAATCAATACTTGAAAAAGATCATACAGCCCCATCGCTTGTTCATAATCATGCTTACTCAAAGCAAGAAAAAAAATCAGATGTGCTTTTTCCCCATTGCCCCATTCAATCCCACGCGGTGCGGTAACCGTATACACCATTGAGCGCTTCGCGAATAATTCAATAGAATGAGGTAAGGCAATGAATTCCCCCATCATGGTAGAAACGAGACTTTCTCTTTCTTGTAATGAAACGCCATACCCTTCTTCCACTGACGATACTGATTCCAAATAAGAAC